>NZ_JAWDID010000003.1:0-263956 GCF_032464875.1 Allobosea rubneri | reverse complement strand
CGCGGGAATGGCGAGGCTCTCGGTCTGCGGCTGGTCGACACCTATCGCCGCTTCGGACATCGCGAAGCGGCGCTCGATCCGCTCGAGATCACGGCACCTACGCCCGCCGTGCCGCTCGAGCGCCTGCGCGCCGAGGTGGCGGCCCAGCCGGGCCTGACCACCCGCGTCACCCTCGCCGGCGAGACATGCGAGACCAGTCTCGGAAGCCTCGCCGGCGATTTGCAGCGCCTCTATGCCGGCAAGGTCGGGCTCGAGGCGCAGCAGGTCGAGGACGACGAGGCTCGCGACTGGCTCTACGGCGCCTTCGAAGCGCTGTTTGCGGCGCAGACTCCGGTCGACCTGGCTAACCGCGCGCTCGACGCGATCGTGCTGGCCGATACGTTCGAGACTTTCATCAAGGTCAAGTTCCCGTCGAAGAAGCGCTTCGGCGTCGAGGGCGCCGAAGGCGCCATCGTCTTCCTGCGCGAATTGCTGCGCGAGGCCTGCCTCGCCGGCTTCGATGAAACCGTGATCGGCGGCATGCATCGCGGCCGCCTCGCGACGCTCGCCACCGTTCTCGGCAAGCCGGTCGGTACCTTGCTCGCCGAGATCAAGGGCCGGGACCTGACCGATGGCGGGCCCGACTTCACCGGCGACGTGCCCTACCATCTCGGCTATGCCGGCGAGGTCAGCCATGGCGGACGGCAGATGAAGCTGTCGATCTCGCCGCACCCGTCGCATCTGATGACCGTCGCGCCTGTGGTCACCGGGCTGGCGCGGGGCAAGCGCGGCAAGGTCGGCGACGACGTCCTGTGCCTGCTGCTCCATACCGACGCCGCCTTCTCCGGCCAGGGGCTGGTCGGCGAAGTGCTGCAGCTCGGCGGCCTCGCCGGCTACGAGGTCGGCGGCACGGTCCATCTCGTCGTCAACAACCAGATCGGCTTCACCACAAACGCCTCTGAAGGCCGGACGTCGCGCTATTGCACCGATATCGGCAAGATGGTCGGCGCGCCCGTTCTGCATGTGAACGGCGATGATCCGGTTGCCGTCGCACGGGTCGCCGCGCTCGCTCTGGCCTGGCGCAGGCGTTACCACCGCGACGTGCTGATCGACCTCGTCTGCTATCGCCGCAACGGCCATAACGAACTCGACGAGCCGCGCTTCACCCAGCCGAAGATTTGGGCCGCCATCGACGCTCGCCCCTCATTGCGCGACAGCTTCACCGCGGTGGTCGCCGGCCTCGATGCCGCGGCGCCGGATCGGGTCGCTGGGCTGGCGGAAGCCTTCAAGGCGGAGATGCAGGAGGGCTATGCCGCCATCGAGAGCCAGCGCCCGAATGCCTCCTCAGTGCGGCCCGAGGGTTGGGCCGGGATCGCGAGGGCGGGCGCGGCAGAGATGCTTGCCCGCATCGAGACGGGTGTAGCGATCGAGCAGCTGCGCGCGATCGGCCGTGAGGCCAGCCTGATTCCGGATGAGCTCAAGCCCCACGCCAAGGTCGCGCAGTTCTACCGCACGCGCCTCGAGACGATCGAGAGCGGAGGCGACATCAACTTCGCGACCGCCGAGGCACTCGCCTTCGCCTCGCTGTTGTCGGAAGGCGTGCCGGTGCGGCTCTCCGGACAGGATTGCGCCCGCGGCACCTTCACCCAGCGCCATCTCGGCGTGCACGATGTCGAGACCGGCCAGCATCTCATGCCGGTGGCGGGCCTTGCCTCCGGCGGCGCCGGTTTCGAGGCGGTGAACAGCCCGCTCTCCGAATATGGCGTGCTCGGCTTCGAATATGGCTACAGCCTCGCCGATCCGAACCGGCTGATCCTCTGGGAGGCGCAGTTCGGCGACTTCCTGAACGGTGCCCAGATCATGGTCGACCAGTTCATCGTTTCGGCGGAAGCGAAATGGGAGTTGATGTCCGGCCTCGCCATCCTGCTGCCGCATGGACTGGAAGGCCAGGGGCCCGACCATTCCTCGGCCCGGATCGAGCGCCTGCTGCAGCTCTGCGCCGGCGGCAACATGATCGTCGCCAATCCCTCGACGCCTGCCAATCTGTTCCATCTGCTGCGGCGCCAGGTGAAAGCGCCCTGGCGCAAGCCGCTCTTCGTGATCGCACCGAAGGCACTGCTCCGGCAGAAGGCCTGCGTCTCGACGCTGGAGGAGATGGCGGCCGGAACCGCCTTCCGCCCGGTCGTCTTCGAGAAGGCCGCAAAGCCGGCGCGGCGCGTCGTGCTCTGCTCGGGCAAGATCGGCTACGAACTCGCGGCCGCCCGCGCCGGGCTCGGGCTGGAGGACGAGATCGCGATCGTCAGGGTCGATCAGCTCTATCCCTTCCCGGCCGACGAACTGGCCGGGGCCCTGTCCCAGCATGGCGACGCGGAGCTGGTCTGGTGCCAGGAAGAGCCGGAGAACCAGGGCGCGCTCGCCCATGTCGCGCAGCAGCTCCGGCGCGATCCGCGTTTTGGCGACCGCGCGCCGGCGATCGTCGCCCGGCCGCCTTTGCCGGTCGCGGCGGGAGGCTCGATCGAGCGCCATGAAGCCGAGCAGGCCGCCCTGATCGCGCGCGCGCTTGACCTGACGGGAGGCAACGCCTGAAGTGGGACATGGCGCGTATGCGCCCCGCATTTTCCTTTTGTCGCCGGCCGGGGCCCGCCCCGGCGCATCACAGGGCCCGACAACGCCTCCATGCCCTCCTTTGAGCCTGTTCGCGCCATTACGCGCGGCCTGACGGTCCTTCGCCTCGTCAGCGAGCAGAGCCCGATCACCGCGACCGATCTGGCGCGGGCCGCCAAGCTGCCGCAGCCGACGGTGGTGCGGATCCTGGAGACGCTGATCGAGGCGGGCTATGTCTATCGCCGCACGGATGGCGTCACCTTCGGCGTGACCGCGCGGACCAAGCTGCTGAGCAACGGCTATGACGGCACTTCGCGCCTGCTCCAGCTCGCCGAGCCGCTGATCGAGAATCTGCGGGCCGAGATCGGCTGGCCCTCCAATCTGGCGACGCTGGAGGACGATGCGATGGTCATCGTCTACACCAACCGCAACGCCAAGGGGCTTTCCATTCCGGGCCGCCTCGGCGCGCGCATCCCGCTGCTCGCCACCGGCGTCGGCATCATGCAGCTCGCCGGGCTGGCGCCGGACGCACTGCAAGCCCAGCTCGAACGCCTCCGGCAGTCGAAGGAGATCTGGGACGCCTCGCCCGAACTCTGGGAGGGCCTCGAGGAGCGGCTCGCCACGGCCCGGCAGAATGGCTACGCCTTCGCGCATGAGCGCTATCTCGATGCGGTCTACCAGTCGCAGATCTGGGCCGTGGCCGTGCCGATCATCGTGGACGGGCAGACGGTGGCGGCCCTGAGCAGCCTTGTCCTGCGCGGAGCCGGGCCGCGCCAGCGCCTGCTGGACGGCATTCTGCCCGCCCTGCGCCGCACCTCCGCGACCATCGCCTCGCAACTTGCGGCGGAAGCTTGAAATCCTATCGGGCGCGGTTGCCCCGGTTACAATCCTGCTGCCGCCGTAGCTGAGGCTGCCCGCAAGGTTGGCTTGTCGCCCGGAAGATCGCCGCGCGCTTGTCCGTGCGCCGAACCGACAGAGGGATGGATCAGCAACTGCCCTAGGGCATCCGAGCAGAGAGCCAGCAAGCAACCTCGCCCGGCCTCGGACGGCAAGCAGCATGGCCGGCTGCCGCGCTCCGCAGCCTCGAATCGTTGGGTCTGGTGAGGTTTCAACTCGTCAGGCTGCCATGGGGGACGCGGATCTCGGCGGTCGCGGCGCCGCCCCAGAGCGAGCGCAGCTGGTCGACGACATGGCGCCCGAAATTCTCGTAGGGCACCCTGATCGAGGTCAGCCAGGGCGCGATCCAGGCATTGATCGCATTGCCGTCGACGCCGACCAGCATGCAGTCCTGCGGGACGCGCACGCCGGATTCGCAGGCCAGCCGATAGGCGCCATAGGCGATCATGTCGCTGACGCAGAACAGGCCGCGCGGCCAGTCGCCTTCGCGCACGAGGCTGCTCGCCGCCGCATAGCCGACCTCGACATGCGATAGCCCGGGCACGCTGGCGCGCCTGATCGCCTCGTCCGGCACACCGCGCGCGACCAGCCGGGCGATGAAGCCTTCGGCGCGCTCGGCGGTGCTCGAGGCATTCTGCGCCGCCATCAGCACCGCCGGACGGTCTATGCCCTGCGCCAGCAGGAAATCGGCGGCGTCGGCGCCGGCGGCCCGGTTGTCGATGCCGACATAGGCGCCGCCGCCGAGCGGGTTGTGGCGGGCGACGAAGACCATCGGGTCGCCGCGGCCGATCGCCTCTTCGAGACCGCGGCTGCGCAGCGCGCCGACCATGACGTAGCCGGCGACGTACTGGCCGCGCATCGCCCGCAGATAGTCGTCCTGCAGTTCGGCGCGGTCATGGGTGTCGCAAAGGATCATCACATAGCCGGCATCGCGCAGCGCGGCCTCGGTCGAGACCGCGATCGCCGCCATTGCGGGGTTGTCCAGGTTCGGCGAGAGCATGGCGACGACCCGGCTGGCGCGGCGCTTCAGGGCCCGGCCGACGGGATTCGGCCGATAGCCGAGGCGGGCGATCACCTCCTCGACCCGCGCCACGGTCTCGGCGGAGGCCCGTCCGTTCTTGCCGTTGACGATGCGCGAGACGGTGGCGACCGAGACGCCGGCATCCGCTGCCACAGTGGCAAGCGATGCCGTTGGCTCCATCGATTGTACAGGCCTCGCCCTCATCGGTTCCTCCGGCCGGCTCCCTTGCGCGGGGCGGGCTCATTTTCCGAGCGCGCAGCAATGACGCCGGCGGGGTCGGTTGACAATCTAGGCAAACGTTTGCCTTAATGATTGTCAAGACGCCCCGGGAGGCGTCGGTTCAAGCGGGATGGAACGCTCATGCACAGCAAGCATTGGATTTCGGCGCTCGCCTTGACGGCCGGCCTCGTCATGGGCGGGATCGCGCAGGCCCAGACCACGGTGCGCATCGCCTGGTACTCCGACGGCAATGAGGGCGAGGTCATTACCGACCTGCTCAAGCGCTTCGAGGCCCAGAACAAGGACATCAAGGTCGTGCTCGACCAGGTGCCCTACAAGGCCATCACCGAGAACCTCCCCGTCCAGCTCGCCTCCGGCCAGGGGCCTGACATCGCCCGCGTCGTCGATCTCGGCGGCGTCGCCCGCTACGCACTCGACCTGCGTCCTCACCTCAAGGACGCCGCCTATTGGGAGAAGAACTTCGGGCCGTTCCTGCCCTGGATGCGTCCGGAGGGCGACAACAGCGCCATCACCGGCTTCATGACGCAGCTCACTGTCTCCGGTCCCTTCGTCAACAAGACACTGTTCGAACAGGCCGGCATCGCCATGCCCGGCGCCAAGGCGACCTGGGAGGAGTGGGGCAAGGCGGTCAAGGATGTCGCCGCCAAGGTCCAGGCGCCGTTCCCGCTGGCGATGGACCGCTCGGGCCACCGCTTCTTCTCGGTCGCGATCTCCGAGGGCGCCAAGGTCTTCGACGCCAAGGGCGAGCCGGCCGTGATCGACGATGGTTTCAAGCGCGGCGCCAAGCTGGTCTATGACTGGCACAACAACGGCGTGATGAAGAAGGAGCTCTGGGGCTCGGTCTCCGGCACAGCCTACCGCGGCGCCAATGACGAGTTCAAGAACGCCCAGGTCGTGATGTACCAGTCGGGTTCCTGGCAGATCGCCCAGTTCGACAAGACGGTCGGCGACGCCTTCGACTGGGTCGCGGTTCCCGCGCCTTGCGGCGCCGCTGCCTGCTCGGGCATGCCGGGCGGAGCCGGCCTCGTCGCGATCAAGACGACCAAGAGCCCGGAAGCCGTCGCCAAGGTGATGGAATATCTCGCCAGCGAGCCGGTTCTGAGCGAGTTCTATGCCCGCTCGCTGTTCGTGCCCGGCCATCTCGGCATCGCCGCCAAGGGCCTCGACTATCAGGGCGCCAGCGCCCCGGCCAAGGCTGCGCTCAAGGTGTTCTCGGACCAGGTCGCCCAGCTCTCGCCGGTCGCCTATCAGCTGCAGGGCTATGTCAACAACCGCGTGATCTTCAACGCGGTGATCAGCCGGCTCGGCCAGGCGATCTCGGGCGAGGGCAGCCTCGACGAGGCCTTCAAGCGGATCGAATCCGACATCGCCCAGCAGATCGCCGAGCGCAAGAAGTAAGCCGGATGGCCTCCGACGCTCCCATCCCGGCGGCGCAGGCGGAACGCGCCGGCGCAGCGAGCCTCTTCGCTGCGCCGCTCGCGGTCCTGATGCGGCTGATTGACTGGCCGATGCAGGCGCTGCAGCGGCTGATCGGCGAGCGCCGGATGGCCTATATCTTCCTTCTGCCCAATCTTGCCTTCTTCTCGCTCTTCGTCTTCCTGCCGCTCATCATCAACTTCATCTTCTCGGTGACGGGCGGGGCAGGGCTGTTCCCCTCCGAGCGGCCTTTCGTCGGGGCGCAGCAATACGCCTATCTCTTCGATTGCGGCTCCTTCCTCGATCCGTCCTCCTGCCGCGAGGACCATTTCTGGCGCGGCGTTTCCAATACGGCGCGCTTCACCGTCTTCCAGGTCACGGCGATGGTTCTGTTCTCGCTGCTGACGGCGGTGGTGCTGAACATGAAGATCCGGGCGCGCGGCTTTTTCCGCGCCGTCTACTTCTTCCCGGTGCTGCTCTCGCCGGTGGTGGTGGCGCTGACCTGGAAGTGGATCCTGCAGCGCGACGGCCTGCTCAACGCCGCAATCACCTCGCTCGGCGGCGAGCGCATCCTGTTCCTGGTCGATCCGAGCTGGGCGATGTTCTGGATCGTGTTCGTTTCGATCTGGGCCCATATGGGCTTCTACACGCTGATCCTGCTCGCCGGCCTGCAGGCGATCCCCGCCGATCTCTATGAAGCCGCCGAGATGGACGCGACGCCGCGCTGGCGCGTGTTCTGGCGCATCACTCTGCCGCTGCTCTGGCCGAACATGATCGTCGTGATCGTGCTGGCGCTGATCCGTGGCGTGCAGACCTTCGACGAGGTCTTCGTCCTGACCGGCGGCGGCCCGGGCACCGCGACGCTGATGGTCGTGCACTACATCTACGAGACCGCCTTCGCCAATCAGGTGCAGAATTTCGGCCTCGCGGCAGCCGCCTCCGTCGTGCTCGGCGTCGTGCTGTTTGCGCTGACGCTCCTCCAGCTCGCGGCGAGCCGCCGCAAGGGGGCAGCATGAACAGGCTCGCTCGCATGGCGGTCGCCCGCCGCAATCCCGGCCGCTGGCACTGGACCGATATCGCGGCCTACGCCTATCTCGCGTTCGGCGTCGTGCTGATGTTCGGGCCGGTGCTCTGGCTCGGCCTGTCCTCCTTCAAGACGCAAGCCGGCCTGCTCGAATTCCCGCCCTCGCTTTTGCCGATGTCGCAGAAGGAGGTCCGGGTCGAGGGCCATGCTCAGCCGCTGCCGCTCTTCGAAGTGACGATGGAGGACGGCTCGAAGCGGGTGCTGGCGCAGGTTCGTCGCATCGGCATCCAGGCGCAGATGATCGACCCCGCCAATCCCGGCCAGAGCATCCGCGTGCCGATCGACAAGCGCGTCCCGGTGCGCGAGTTCAAGCTTGCGACCGAGAACTACACCGAGCCGCTGGAGCGCTT
Organism: Allobosea rubneri; assembly: GCF_032464875.1. Classification (NCBI taxonomy): domain Bacteria; kingdom Pseudomonadati; phylum Pseudomonadota; class Alphaproteobacteria; order Hyphomicrobiales; family Alloboseaceae; genus Allobosea; species Allobosea rubneri. The sequence continues at coordinate 256,365 of NZ_JAWDID010000003.1, read as the reverse complement.
CGCCTTCACGCGCTTCCTGTGGAACTCGGTCTTTGTCACCGTGGTCGCGACGCTGATCACCCTCGTGATCAACTCGATGGCCGCCTATGCGCTCTCGATCTACGAGTTCCGTGGCAAGACGGCGGTGATGCTGATGGTGATCGGCACGCTGATGATCCCGATCACCATCATCCTGGTGCCGGTCTATCTCGTCATCACCAAGCTCGGCCTGGTCAATTCGCTCTGGGCGGTGATCCTGCCGGGCGCGGCGACGCCGACCGGCGTCTTCCTGCTGCGCCAATACATGCTGACCCTGCCGCGCGACCTGATCGAGGCGGCGCGCATGGACAAGGCCTCGGAGTGGCAGATCTACTGGCGCATCGTCATGCCGCTCGCCATGCCGGCGCTGGCCGTGCTCGCGATCTTCTCGATCATGTGGCGCTGGAACGAGTTCCTCTGGCCGCTCGCGGTGCTGACCAAGACCGAGGCCTATACGCTGCAGATCGGCCTCAACGCCTTCCAGGGCGAATTGCAGACGCAGTGGCATTACCTGCTCGCGATGACGGTGGTGACGCTGCTTCCGGTCGCGCTGGTCTTCGTCTTCCTGCAGCGCTTCATCACCACCGGCATCGCCAATACGGGAATGAAATAATGGCGGGACTGAGCCTCTCCGGCGTCCGCAAGAGCTATGGCGCGACCACGGTGCTGCATGGCATCGACCTCGATGTCGCGGATGGCGAGTTCGTCGTCTTCGTCGGCCCGTCCGGCTGTGGGAAGTCGACGCTGCTGCGCTCGATCGCCGGGCTGGAGAGCATCACCGGCGGCACGATCGCGATCGACGGTGCGGACGTCACCGGGCTGCCGGCTTCCGAGCGCGGCCTCGCCATGGTGTTCCAGTCCTATGCGCTCTACCCGCATATGAGCGTCTACGCGAACATGGCCTTCGCGCTGGAGAATATGGGCTTCAAGCGCGACGAGATCGACAAAAGGGTGAAGCGCGCCGCCGGCATGCTGCGCCTGACCGATTATCTCGAGCGCAAGCCCAAGGCGCTCTCCGGAGGCCAGCGCCAGCGCGTGGCCATCGGGCGCGCCATCGTGCGCGATCCAAAAATCTTCCTGTTCGACGAGCCGCTCTCGAACCTCGACGCGGAACTCCGAGTCGCGACCCGCAAGGAGCTCGCCGCGCTCCATGCCGAGATCGGCGGCACGATGATCTACGTCACGCACGACCAGGTCGAGGCGATGACGCTGGCGCACCGCATCGTCGTACTGCAGGGCGGCAAGATCGAGCAGGTCGGCACGCCGCTCGAACTCTACAACCGGCCCGACAATCTCTTCGTCGCCGGCTTCATCGGCTCGCCGCGGATGAACCTGCTGCCGGGCAAAGTGGTACGGTCAGGCGCGGTCGCACTGGGCGAGGCCGGCCACGAGGTCGCCTGCGCGACCGGGAGCCTCCCTGCAGGGGCGTCGGTCACGCTCGGCATCCGGCCCGAGCACCTTGCGCTCGCCGCGCAGGATGGCGGCGTGCCGCTCGCCATCGAGCTGGTCGAGCGGCTCGGCGGTGAGAGCTATCTCTACGGCGCATCACCCGGCCTGCCCCAGATCACGCTTCGGCTCGACGGCCAGAGCGAGCACCAGCGCGGCTCGGGCGTCGCGCTCGCCTTCCCGCAGCAGCATCTGCACCTGTTCGACGACGCGGGCAAAGCGGTCCGGGTTTGAATTTTCACGCTGTCATCCCGGACGGAGCGAAGCGGAGATCCGGGATCCATTCCTGAGCCTTTCCGAAAGAGGTTCCGGAATGGGTCCCGGGTCTCCCTCCGGTCGCCCGGGACGACGGCGCGGTTGAGATTGAGACGTTCGGAGACCTCCACATGAAAGCCCTGACGCAAGGCCGTTATCTCGGCCGCGACGGCGAAGCCGCCTTGTTCGATGTCGGCCTCGGCGCGACGATCGCCGTCCGCATCCTCGAAGGCGATATCGGCCGGGTGACGCTGAAGCCGCAGGACGGCTACCGGCTCGACCGCGGCTGGTCGATCGCGCCCGGCGGGCTCGAGCCGGCCTATGAAGGGCGTCCGCGCGACGATCTCTCCGGCTTCACTTGCCCGCAGGCGAGCGTCAGCGAGAGCGAGGGCAAGGTCACGCTCTCGGCCGGCGGCCTCATCGCCGAGGTCACGCTCTCGCCCTTCGGCATCGCCTGGCGGCGCGAGGGCGAGGCGAAGCCTTTCCTGCAGGACCGCACGACGCAGGCCTATCTGATCTCGCCGCGCACCGGGGCGCTGTCGCACTTCATGGCGCGCGACTATGCCGAGCGTCACTACGGGCTCGGCGACAAGGCCGGCCCGCTCGACCGGACCGGGCGGCGCTTTTCAATCGACGCGGTCGATCCCTGCGGCTTCGATGCCGAGCTCTCCGATCCGCTCTACAAGATGCTGCCCTTCTTCATCGTCGACGGGAAGGCGGGCGCCCATGGCGTCTTCTACGACAATCTCTCGACCGGCAGCGTCGACCTCGGCTGCACGCTCGACAACTACCATGGCCTGTTCCGCTCCTGGAAAGGCGACGATGGCGATCTCGACTATTACGTGATGGCCGGCCCGACCGTGCCGGATGTGGTCAAGCGCTTCTCCTGGCTGACCGGCGGGCAGGCTTTCGCACCGCGCTGGTCGTTCGGCTTCGGCGTGACCTCGATGGCGATCGCCGATGCTCCCGACGCCGATGCCAGGATCAGCGACTTCATCGCCAAGTGCCGCAAGCACGCCATCCCCTGCGACAGCTTCCATTTCGGCTCGGGCTACACCCAGATCGGCCAGCGCCGCTACGCTTTCAACTGGAATCGTGAGAAATTCCCGGAGCCGCTGGCGACGATGAAGCGGCTGAACAAGGCCGGCATGCACACCGTCGCCAACCTCAAGCCCTGCCTTCTCGACGACCATCCGCGCCTGAAGGAAGCGCTCGACCAGGGCTTCCTGGTCAAGGATTCCAAGACCGGCGAGCCGGCCGTGGCGCAGTTCTGGGACGGGCTCGGCTTCCATATCGACTTCACCAACCCGAAGGGCCGGGCCTGGTGGCGCGCCGGCATCGAGACGGCGCTGCTCGACCATGGCTTCACCACGGTCTGGAACGACAACAACGAATACGAGATCTGGGACGAGGACGCGGTCTGCGACGGCGATGGGCGGCCCTTCCGGCAGGCGCTGGCGCGTCCGGCGCAACCGCTGCTGATGACCAAGCTCTCTTATGAAGCGCAGGCTGCGCGCGAGCCGGGCAAGCGCCAGTATTCGATCACGCGCGGCGGTTGCGCCGGCATCTCGCGCTATGCCCAGACCTGGTCGGGCGACAACGAGACTGCCTGGAAGACGCTGCGCTACAACCTGACCCAGGGGCTCAATATGAGCCTCTCGGGCATGTTCTCGATCGGACATGATGTCGGCGGCTTCCATGGCCCGACGCCGGGTCCGGAGCTCTTCGTCCGCTTCAACGAGTTCTGCGCGCTCTGGCCGCGCATGGTGATGAACTCCTGGAACGATGACGGTGTCGTCAACCTGCCCTGGATGTATCCGGAGATGGTGCCGCAGGTGCGCGAGGCGATCTCGCTGCGCTACCGGCTGATGCCCTATCTCTACACGCAGATGTGGCGGGCGAGCCGCGACGGCATCCCGGCCGTGCGGCCGCTGCTCTATGATTTCCCTCGGGATGCCTCTGCCGTGGCGGTCGACGACGTCTTCATGCTCGGCCCGGACGTGCTGGTCGCGCCGGTGCTGGAGGAAGGCGCACGCGAGCGTTCTGTCTATCTGCCGGTGCATGAAGGCGGCTGGTACGACTGGCATAGCGGCACGCATCATCAGGGCGGTGCCATGGTCACGGTTCCGGCGCCGCTCGGCCGGCTGCCGCTGTTCGTGCGGGCCGGCGCGCTGATCCCGCTCGGCGACGCCAAGGGCATCAGCACTGAGCGCGAGGTCCTGGTCTGCGGCGTGATCGAGGGCGCCTCGGGCGAGCTCTACGAGGATGACGGCGAGACGACCGACTGGCGCGGCGAGGGCGCAACGATGGTGCGCTTCAAGGTGCGCGCCGGCGAATTGCTGATCCAGCACGAGGGGCAGGACAGACCGGGCCTCACCAGGATCGCCGTTCGGCAGATCGGCGATGGCGGCTTGTCTTGAACCCGTCGATTCTGCGCAGGGCAGGTTCCTCCTAAGGAACCTGCCCCTCAGAACGGCAGGCCGACATAGTTCTCGGCCAGGGCCGTCATGGCGGCCGGCGAGGAGATGAGATAGGCGCGCTCGGCCTGCTGGATGCGGCCGCCGAAGCCGTCATGGTCGGGGAAATGGTGCATCAGCCCGGTCAACCACCAGGAAAAGCGCTCGGCCTTCCAGACGCGGGCGAGGGCGCGAGTTGAGTAGGCGTCGATGCCGGCGGATGAGCGCTCGGCATAGTGCTCGCGCAGGGCCTCCGAGAGATAGTGGACGTCGCTGGCGGCAAGGTTCAGGCCCTTGGCGCCGGTCGGCGGCACGATATGCGCGGCATCGCCGGCAAGGAACAGTCGGCCGAAGCGCATCGGCTCGGCGACGAAGGAGCGCAAGGGCGCCAGCGATTTCTCGAGCGAGGGACCGGTGACCAGGGCCTCGGCGGTCGCAGGGTCGAGCCGGCGGCGCAATTCGGCCCAGAAGCGCTCATCCGACCAGTCGTCGACGCGCTCGTTCAGAGCGCATTGCAAGTAATAGCGGCTGCGGCTGTTCGAGCGCATCGAGCAGAGCGCGAAGCCGCGCTCCTCGCCGGCATAGATCAGCTCATGCGAAACCGGTGGAACATCGGCGAGCAGACCGAGCCAACCGAAGGGATAGACCCGTTCGAAGGTCTTGAGCGCGCGGCTCGGCACGCTGGCGCGCGAGACGCCGTGATAGCCGTCGCAGCCGGCGATGAAATCGCAGTCGAGGCGCTTTTGCTCGCCGCGGTCGAGATAGGTGACATAGGGGGCGTCGCCGTCGAAATCGTGCAAGGCGACCTTCTCCGCCTCGTAGACGGTGAGGGCACCCTGGCCGGCACGTAGCTCCATGAGGTCGCGGGTGACCTCGGTCTGGCCGTAGACGGTGACATGCTTGCCGCTCAGCCCGGCAAGGTCGATCCGGTGACGCGCGCCGTCGAAGAGCAGGTCGAAGCCGTCATGCGGCAGGCCTTCGGCATGCAGGCGGGCGCCGGCCCCGACCGCATCGAGCAGCCGGACCGTGCCGCTTTCGAGGACGCCAGCACGGATGCGCGACAGCACATAGTCGCCGCTGCGCTGCTCGAGAATGACGTTGTCGATCCCGGCCGCATGCAACAACTGGCCGAGCAGCAAACCGGCCGGCCCGGCGCCGATAATCGCGACTTGCGTGCGCATTCTGGTTACGTCCTCGGCCGTCCCGGCTCGGAGCTGGCCGGGTACGCGTTCCCCGCGCGCATCCTGCGCGGAGTTCCGAAGCTGCGTCCAGAGCGCCGACCGCCGGCCTTTCGTCGTAGTTACCGGCGCGGTAAAGGCTCAGAAGCCGGCGGCGTGGCCATCCTTGCGGAAATCCGAACCGCCGACATAGCCGCCCTCGATGCGATGGACGAGCTGCGCGCCGCCGAAGCCGAAGCTCGAATCGGGGGATTCGAGCGCGATGCGGTGGCCGAGCGCGCCGAGCTTCTGCACCACGGCAGGGTTCATCGCGCTTTCGATGGCGACATCGAGGCCCTCGATCACACGCCAGCGCGGCGCATCGGCCGCCGTCTGTGGGTCCTGCCCCCAGAGCTGGGTGCGCAGCATCATCTGCAGATGCCCTTGCGCCTGCATCGGTCCGCCCATCAGGCCGAAGGCCATGATCGGCTCGGAAGGACCCATGACGAAGCCGGGGATGATGGTGTGGAAGGGGCGCTTGCGCGGGCCGACCTCGTTGGGATGCCCGGCCTGCATGGTGAAGCCGAAGCCGCGGTTCTGCAGGCTGATGCCGGTGCCGGGCACGACGACGCCCGAGCCGAAGCCGGCATAGTTGGACTGGATGTAGGAGACCATCATGCCGTCGGCGTCGCCGGTGGCGAGGCAGACCGTGCCGCCCTGCTTCGGCGCGCCGACGGGGAACTCGGTCGCGCGGCTGCGGTCGATGAGCTTGGCGCGGGAGGCTAGATAGGCCGGGTCGAGCAGATGCGCCGTCGTGATCTCCTGCATGCTGCCCTCGTCGGCGACATAGGTGTCGACGTCGAGGAAGGCGAGCTTCATCGCCTCGATCTGGAGATGCAGCGCCTCAGCACTGTCGGGCGCGAAATCTGCGACATCGGTCTCCCTGAGCATGCCGAGCGCCATCAGCGCGGCGATGCCCTGGCCGTTGGGCGGAATCTCGTGCAGCGCGGCCTCACCGAAGCGCTGGCTGATCGTGCCGCACCAGTCGTTGCGATGCGCAGCGAGATCGTCCTCGGTCAGCGCTGCGCCGTGCTCGCGCGCGAAGGCGGCGATCTTGCCGGCGAGCTCGCCGCGGTAGAAGGCTTCGCCGCGGCTCTCGGCGATCAGGCGCAGGCTGCGGGCCATGTCGGGCGTGCGGAAGATCTCGCCGGCGAGCGGGGCCCTGCCACCCGGCATGAAATGCTCGGCGAAGCCGGGCTGGGCGTGCAGAAGCTTGGCGCCGCGCTGCCAGAGCTCGCCGATGATCGGGCTGACGTGGAAGCCCTTCGAAGCGTATTCGATCGCCGGCTCGAACAGCGTCTCGAAGGGTAGCTTGCCGAAGCGCTGCGACAGCTCGGCCCAGGCCGAGACGGCGCCGGGCACGGTGACGCTCTCCCAGCCGCGCTGCGGCAGGCCGGCCTGGCCGGCGAAGCGCTGCGGTGTCCAGGCGGCGGGCGAGCGGCCCGAGGCGTTCAGCCCATGCAGCTCCTTGCCGTCCCAGAGGATGCAGAAGGCATCGGAGCCTAGACCGTTGCCGGTCGGCTCGACCACAGGCAGCGTGATCGCCGCGGCGAGCGCCGCATCGAGCGCATTGCCGCCCTTGCGCAGCATCGCAAGCCCGGCCTCGGTCGCGAGGGGATGCGAGGTCGCGACGAGGTTACGGGCGAGGACGGGGGAGCGCCGGGACGGGTAGGGCGCATCGATCGGGAACTTCATGGCAAGGCCTTCAGCGGAGTTTTTGCGCACGTACGCGCGGCAAGACGGAGAGGCGGCGAGGCCGACCGGGTGATTGGTGAAATCCGGGTGCGACCGGAAATGACAAGGGCTCCGAACCTGCCGTGAAGCCGCGCCGTCAGCAAGCCTTCGAGGCTGTGTCCGGGGCTGGCCGGCTATGCCTTGCGCGAAGCCGGGATCATGATCGCACCGGAGGCGGCGACGACGAGCGCGAGGCCGAGCCAGTCCGTCGGAGTCGGGCGCTCGCCGAGCAGCAGCACGGAGCCGAGCACGCCGACCGCCGGCACCATCAAGGTGCCGAGGCTGGCAATGCCGGCCGGCAGGCGCGCGACCACGACGAACCAGAGGAAGTAGGCGAGGGCCTGCGCGCCGAGGATGTGGAAGCTCAGTGCCGCCACGACTTTCGGCGAGAGCAGCTTGGGCACGGGGAGCCCCTCGAAGACGAGCATGCCGAGGCCGGCTGCGGCGCCGCCGACCAGCAATTGCCAGGCAGCGATGGTGAGTGCCGGCGCCGCCACCGGCCAACGCTTGGTGACGATGGTGCCGAGCGCCCAGCTCAGCGCGGCGAGCAAGGCGAGCGCCAGCCCGGGCGAGAGCTGGCCGCTGCGGATCAAGGGCAGGCCGAGGCAGACGAGGCCGGAGATGCCGAGGCCGAGGCCGAGAAGGCGCCGCCGGTCGAAGCGCTCGCCGAGGATCGGCAAGGCGAGGAGCGTCGCCCAGATCGGCATGGTGAAGGTCAGGATCGCGGCGCGCGAGGTCGGCGCCATCAGCTGGGCGAAGGCGAGCAGGATGTTGAAGGCGGCGATCGAGAGGAAGCCGGCGATGATCAGCCGCGGCCATTGCTCCCTTGGCACGGCGAGCGGGGTGCCGCGGGCGAGCGCGACGGCGACCAGCACCAACCCGGCGAAGGTCATGCCGGCGGCGCGCAGCGTCCAGGGCGCGATCTCGGTGAGCGATATCCGCACCGCCGGCCAGTTGAAGCCCCAGAGCAGGCCGAGCAGCGGGACGAGCAGGAGCGAGCGGGAGGCGGTGGACGGCATGGCGGGACTATGCGGGATGGCGGGCCACGGGCGTCATGTCATTTCGATGGAGGCTCGATGCACGAACGATGCGCGCTCGTCGTCACCAACTGCGGCGTCATCCCGGCCGAAGCGAAGCATAGAGCCGGGATCCATGCCGGAGCCTTTCCGAAAGTGGTTCAGGCATGGATCCCGGGTCTCCCTCCGGTCGCTCGGGACGACATCGACGTATTAGCCGGCCACTGGCTCCACCCCGCACCATTCGGCGACGAACAGCGCCATGGTGCCGGTGATGCGCTTCAGCGAGGCGAGGCTGACGCGCTCGTCGAAGGCGTGGATGTTCTCCGAGATCGGCCCATAGCAGAGCGCCGGGATCTTGTCGTAGAGCGCGTAGACGCGGGTATCGAGATAGCCGGGGGTCATGAAGCTCTTGAGCGGCTTGCCGGTCGAAGCCTGGTGGGCGCGGCCGAGCACGGTCTCCGCCTCGCTGCCGGGCTCCAGCACATAGCCTTCGGAATAGAAGCCGTTGAAGGTCAGTTTCGGCGGGTTGTTGGCGAGGAACTTGTCGCCGCGCGCATAGGCGAGGACAGCCGCCTCGATCCGGCGCGCCAGTTCCTCGGCGCCGACGCCCGGGTAAAGCCCGATGCGGCAGTCGATCCTGCACCAGCAGGGCACCGAGGAGGCCCAGTCGCCGCCCTCGATCTTGCCGATGTTGAGGTTGATCGGGTGGGCGATCTCCTCGAAATGCTCGCGGCCGGCCTTTTCGCGGTTGAGTTCCTCCTCGAGCCCGCGCAGCGCGCCGATGACGCGGTAGGCGGCGTCGATCGCATTGGCGCCGGCCGCCATCTCGCGGACATGCATCGGCACGCCGCGGACCTCGACCTGGAACCAGAGCACGCCGGTGTTGGCGCGGACCAGCATCTCCTCTTCCGGCTCCGGGATCAGCACGGCATCGGCCTTATAGCCACGCAGATGGGCCATCAGCGCGCCATTGCCGGTCGATTCCTCTTCGACCACCGACTGGACATAGACGGTCGCCGCCGGCTGCAGGCCGATGCGACGGAGCGCGTCGAGGCAGAAGAGATTGGCGGTGCCGCCGGCCTTCATGTCGGCGCCGCCGCGGCCATAGAGCCAGTCGCCGTCGATCGCCGGCTCGAAGGGCGGATGCGTCCAGGAATCGGCCGGGCCGGCCGGAACCACATCGACATGGGATTGCAGGATCAGCGAGCGGCCCTTCTCCTCGCGCGGATGATGGATGCCGACGACGATCGGGGCTTCGGAGTGCGTATCCGAGAAGGGAGCACCGCCGGGATGGGCGGCGATCGCCTCACGGTTCATGGCGAAGCGGTCCATGGTGAAGCCGCGTGCCTTGAGGGCGCGGAAGACGAAATCCTGCACGGTGTGCTCTTCGCCGCGCACCGAGCCGAAGCGGATCATCTCCTGGGTGAAGGCGACCTGTTCGGCAAAGCCGGCCTCTACGGAGGCGAGGATGCGGTCACGAAGGGTGGGGTCGAGCGGCATGGGCATCTCCGGCAGATCGTAGGGCTATGCCGTCATGCTCGCTCTTGTGGCGAGCATCCACGTCTTGAACACCGCCTGTGAGCGGCGAAGACGTGGATGGTCGGGACAAGCCCGACCATGACGAGTTTGATCACCGCCCGAACCATTTGCCGCCGGGGACGGCGGCGAGGAGCTGGCGGGTATAGTCGTGCTGGGGCGCGGCGAAGAGCGCGGCCGTCGGGCCGCTCTCGACGATCTTGCCGCGCTGCATCACCGCGATCTTGTCGCAGATCTGCGCGGCGACGCGCAGGTCATGGGTGACGAACAGGATGGCGAGGCCGAGCCGCTGCTGGATGTCCTTGATCAGGGTCAGGATCTGCGCCTGAACGGAGACGTCGAGCGCCGAGACCGCCTCGTCCGCGACCAGCACGTCGGGTTCCAGTGCGAGCGCCCGGGCGATGCCGATGCGCTGGCGCTGGCCGCCGGAGAACTCGTGCGGATAGCGGTCGATCGCATTGGCCGACAGACCGACCAGCTCGAGCAGCTCCTTCGCCCGCGCCAGTGCCTGGGAGCGCGGCGTGCCATGCGCGACAGGCCCGTCCGAAATGATGCGGCCGACCGTCTGGCGCGGATTGAGCGAGGCGAACGGGTCCTGGAAGACCATCTGGATGCGCTTGCGGTGCTGGCGCAGAGCGGCGGCGCCGAGATCGCTGAGCACGAGATCGCCGAGCATGATCCTGCCGCCATCGGGCTCGATCAGGCGCAGGCAGCAGCGCCCGACCGTCGACTTGCCCGAGCCGGATTCGCCGACGAGCCCGAGCGTCTCGCCGCGCGCGAGGGTGAAGCTGACATCGTCGGCCGCCTTCACCTCTCGTCCGGGACGGAAGAGGGAGCGCTTGCGATAGACCTTGCCAAGCTTCTCGACGGTCAGCACCGGCTTGGTGTCGGGCAGCGCCGGCCGCTCGGGCGGAGTCAGCGAGGGCACGGCGGCGAGCAACTTCCGGGTATAGGGATGGCGGGCTGCGCCGAGCACCTCGTCGACCGTGCCTTCCTCGACCAGCACACCCTTTTCGAGCACGGCGATGCGGTCGGCGATCTCGGCGACCACGCCCATATCGTGGGTGATGAACAGCACCGCCGTGCCGTGCTTGTGGCGGATATTGTCGATCAGCTTGAGGATCTGGGCCTGGGTCGTCACGTCGAGCGCGGTAGTCGGCTCGTCGGCGATCAGCAGCTTGGGTTCGAGCGCCAGCGCCATCGCGATCATCACGCGCTGGCGCTGGCCGCCGGAAAGCTCGTGCGGGTAGGCGCGCGCCAGCCGCTCGGGCTCGGGCAGGCCGACCTCGGTCAGAAGCGCGAGGGCCCTGGCGTAGCGCTCGGGCTTGGCGAGCAGGCGATGCGCCTCGAAGGTCTCGACGATCTGGTCGGCGACCCGCATCACCGGGTTGAGCGAGGTCATCGGCTCCTGGAAGATCATGCCGACCTCGCGGCCGCGCACGCCTTCCATCGCCGCTTCGTCGAGCGAGAGCAGGTCGCGCCCGGCGAGCCGGATCGCGCCGCCGGCCGGCTTCACCGCCTTGGGCAGAAGCCCCATCACGGCATGGGCGAGCATCGACTTGCCGGAGCCGGATTCGCCGACGACGCAGAGAGTCTCGCCGGGCGCGATCGAAAGCGTGACGTCCTCGACCGCATAGGGACGGTCGGCGAGGGCGGGGAGCGCGAGCCGCAGCCCTTCGACGGCGAGAGCCGGAGCCACCATCATTCCCTCTCCCGGGCAAGACGCGGGTTGAGGGCGTCGTTCAGCCCTTCGCCGGCGAGGTTGAGCGCGAGCACGGTGAGGAAGATCGCCAGGCCCGGGAAGAAGCTGATCCACCAGGCGTCGAGCAGCCGGGTCCGCCCCGCTCCGACCATGTAGCCCCAGCTCATCAGGTTGGGGTCGCCGAGCCCAAGGAAGGAGAGCGAGGATTCCAAAAGGATCGCGGAGCCGATCATCAGCGAGCCCATGACGATGATCGGCGCCAGCGTGTTGGGCAGGACCTGGCTGAAGATGATGCGCGGCGTCGACTGGCCGATGGTGACGGCGGCTTGGACATATTCGCGCGTCCGTAGCGAAAGCACCTCGCCGCGCACCAGTCTCGCCACCGGTGGCCAGGAGACGACGCCGATGGCGAGCACGATCGAGCCGAGCTGCGGCTGCAGGATCGCGACCAGCACGATGGCGAGCGCGAAGGAGGGGATGGTCTGGAAGAACTCGGTGAAGCGCATCAGCGCATCGTCGACAAAGCCGCCGGCATAGCCGGCGACGGCGCCGAGCGGTACGCCGATCAGCAGGGCGACGAGCGTCGAGACCACGCCGATCATCAGCGAGACGCGGGCGCCGTGGACGAGGCCTGAGGCGAGGTTGCGCCCGAGCGTGTCGGTGCCGAGCGGGAAGCGCTCCATCACGAACGGCGCAAGGAAGGGGCGGCCGACGGTGCGCCAGGGCGATTGCGGGTAAAGCCAGGTCGCGAGCAGCGCGAAGGCGATCACGACGAGCAGGATCAGGACACCGATCAGGGCGCCGCGATTGCGGGCGAAGCGCTTGAGGAAGCTCATGAGGTCGCCTCGATGCGCGGGTCGACCAGGCGATAGACGAGGTCGGTCAGGATGTTGAAGCCGACGACCATGGCCGAGGAGATGAAGAAGACGCCGAGCAGCACCGAATAATCACGCTGCACCAGCGCGTCGAACATCAGCCGGCCGATGCCCGGCCAGGCGAAGACGGTCTCGGTCAGAACGGCGCCGCCGACGAGCTGGCCCGCTTGGAGGCCGGCCAGCGTCACCACCGGCAGGATCGCATTGCGCGCGACATGGCGGCGCGAGACGACCGCTGGCGAAAGCCCCTTGGCGCGCGCGGTCTTGACGAAGTCGGCGCCCGCAACTTCCAGCATCGAGGCGCGCATCATGCGGGCGTAGAGCGCGGTGAAGAACAGGCCGAGCGTCAGAGCCGGCAGGATGAGGTAGCGGCCGATATCGAGCGCGCGGGCAAGGCCGGTATAGTTCGCGCCGATGGTCTCGTAGCCGACATTGGGAACGAGACCGAGCTTCAGCGCGAAGGCGATCTGGCTCAGAAGCGCCACCCAGAACAGCGGCGTCGCGTAGAAGACGAGCGCCAGCGTCGTGATCAGACTGTCCTGCCAGCGCCCCGCCCGGCGGGCGGCGAGGGCGCCCATCAGGGTGCCCAGCACCAGCGAGACGATGAAGGCGGCGCCGGTCAGGAGCAGCGTCGCGGGCAGGCGCTCGAGGATCAGGTCCAGCACCGGGCGCTGCTGGCGATAGCTGAAGCCGAGATCGAGTGAGGCATAGCCCTTGAGATAGATCCAGAGCTGCTGGAGCAGCGGCTGGTCGAGGCCGAAGCGTTCGCGCAGCTGCTGCAGCAGCACCTCGTCGGCGGCGCCGGCCTCACCCGCCAGCACCTGCGCCGGGTCGCCCGGCGCGGCCCGGATCAGGAAGAAATTGAGCACCGCAATGGCGAAGAGGACGATGATCCCCTTCGCGAAGCGGCCGGCGAGGAACTGGGGCAGGTTCATTCAGACGATCCGAAGAGACTGGCGATCTGCCGATCGATCGCAGGCCGCCGGGGCCTCACCCGTCATGGTCGGGCTTGTCCCGACCATCCACGTCTTCATTGGTCGAGGGCGGAGTTCAAGACGTGGCTGCTCGGCACAAGGCCGAGCATGACGGGACGGTGCGACGGTCGAAGCCATCACTCCTTCCAGGCATCCCGGAAGCCGTCGTTGACGCCGACGCCCGTGGTGACGAGGTTCTTGACGTTGCAGCGATAGATGGTCGGGAAATCCATCTCGAGCAGCCAGAGCACCGGCAGTTCGTCGGCGAGCAGCTTCTGCACCTTGGTGTAGAGCTCCTGCCGCTGGGCGTCGGTCGGCGCGATCGCGGCCTCAGCGAAGAGCTTGTCCACTTCCGGGTTGGAGTAGCCGCCGACATTGGCGAAGGGATTGCCCTTGGCGATGTTGGACGAGATGTAGCTGCGGGCCACGCCCATTGCGGGGTCGCCGAGCTGGTAGAGGAAGTTGAAGTTGAGATCGAAGTCCCAGTTGCTGGCCTTCTGGGTCCAGCCGGGGACGTCGGTGTTCTCGATCTGGACCTTGACGCCGACATCCTCGAGGTTCTGCTTGATCGCCTCGGACCAGCGGCTCCAGGTCTCGCCATAGGGCAGGTTGAGCAGCTTGATCGTCTCGCCCTTGTAGCCGGAGGCCTTGATCAGCTCCTTCGCCTTCTTCGGGTCGAAGTCATATTTCGGCACGTCGGCGGAATAGAAGCGGGTCTTCGACGAGATCGGCCCGGTCGGCAGCTTGCCGAGGCCGCCCCAGACCACCTCGCGGCCGAATTCGCGGTCGATCGCGTGCATCAGGCCCTGGCGGAACTGCTTGTTGCCGAGGATGCCGTTGCGGACGTTCGGCGTCAGCCAGGCATGGGGAGCGAACATCTCCCAGCCCTTCGTCGTCATGCAGGTATTGGGCAGCTTGGAGAGGCGGGCGACGTCGTAGACATCGACCGAGCCGCCGGTCAGGACGTCGACCTTGCCGGTCTCGTAGGCGACGGCGCGGGCCGCCGCGTCGGGGATGATCTGCCAGTAGATCTCGTCGATGTTCGGCTTGCCCTTCAGCCAGTAGTTCTCGTTCTTGACGAGGTGGATATAGGAGCCCTTCTTCCACTCCTTGAACTTGAACGGGCCGGTGCCGATCGGCGTATTGTTGGCCGGGTTGGCGCGGTAGTCCGTGCCGTCATAGATGTGCTTCGGGATCATCGGCGCCGAAGCGACTTCCTGCGTCATGATCAGCGGCCCGAAGGGCTGCTTCAGCGTGATCCTGACGGTGAGGTCGTCGACCTTCTCGATCTTGTCGACCTGGGCGTTGACGATCGGGCGCCAGCGCGGATGGACCTCGCGCAGGAACTTGTCGAGCGTGAAGACGACGTCGTCGGCGGTGAAGGGCTTGCCGTCATGCCAGGTCACGCCCTCCTGGAGCTTGAAGGTGTAGACCTTGGCGTCCGGCGAAATCTCCCAGCTCTTGGCGAGCGAGGGCTGCGGCTCGAGCTTCTCGTTATAGCGCAGCAGCGATTCGTAGATGTTGCCGGCGACCATGTTGGTCGGGCCGTTCTGGTTCAGCCCCTGCATCAGCATTGGCGGCTCGGGCTGGACCACGACATGGACGGTGCCGCCCTTCTTCGGTTCCTGCGCGGTCGCGGCGCCGAGCGCCAGCACCGACACGGCGAGGGCGAGTCCCAATCTCGATACCGTCATCGTCGTTCTCCGTTCCCCGTGGCCTGCTCTCGGCTGCGACTGAAGCCCTGCCGAGGCGACTCTGTTTCGACCTGTTCTCTCAGCCTGACGGGATCGCACCCGATCATGCGCCGATTGGCAAGCTCCATGCCATTGAAAGCGAGAGTCAAAATTCGTGTCAATGATTGACATGCCGTGTTGTCAGACGACACGATAAGGCTGTGATGGTGGACCGGTCGTGAGCACAGCCGATAGGGTGAAGGAGGGGCGGGCTGCCCGCCTGCCGCCAGGTGTCCCGATCGTCCGGGCGGTCGACCGCGCGATCGCGCTGCTGCGCGCCTTTCGTCCCGACCAGTCGCGGCTGGGCCTCAGCGAGCTCGCGCGACAGGTGGGGCTCGACAAGGGCACGACGAGGCGGCTGCTGCAGACGCTGCAGCTCAACGAGCTGGTCGAGCACGACGAGCGCACGCAGACTTATGCGCTTGCGGTCGGTCTCGCCGAACTCGGCAGCGCGGTCACGACTGGGCGTGAACTGCGCGACATTGCCGGCCCCTATCTGACCGAAATCGCCGAGAAGACCGGCGCCACTTCTTTCCTCTGGGTCCATGTCGCCGGGCGCGGCCTCTGTGTCGACCGCGTGCGTGCCTCGCTGCCGCATGTCGACGCGACCTGGTTTGCCGTCGGGGCGCAGGCACCCCTGAATTGCGGCGGCGGCCCGCGCGTGCTGCTCGCCTATCTCGATGACGAGCAGCGCAGGCTCGCGCTGTCGATCGAAATGCCCAGGCGCGCGCCGGCGAGCCAGACCGATCCGGAACTGCTCCGGCGCGAGGCTGAACGGATACGCGCGCAGGGCTGGGAGCTGGCGGCGGATGATTTCTTCATCGGCCTGACCGGGGTGGGCGTGCCGATCTTCGACAGGTCGGGCGCGCTTGCCGGCGCGCTCAGCATCTCGTCGCTGACCTCGATCGTCGCGCCGGACGGCCATCCGGCGCATCTTGACGCTCTGTTCGATGCGGCCAGGCGTATCGGCAGCAAGCTCCTGCCGGCCTGAACGGGCTTGGCGGTTCCGGCTCCGGGCTGTATCAGCCAGCCATGGAACTGAGGCATCTGCGCTATTTCGTCGTGCTGGCCGAGCAGCGCCATTTCGGCCGTGCGGCCGAGATCCTGCACATGGCGCAGCCACCGCTGTCGCAGCAGATCAAGGCGATGGAGGAGGAGCTTCAGGTCACGCTGTTCGACCGCAGCGTGCGCCCGATCGAACTGACGCCAGCCGGCAAGACGCTTCTGCGCGAGGCCCGCCAGATCCTGCAGCAGATGTCGCGCGCCCAGGCGATGACCAAGCGCGTCGGCCGCGGCCAGGAAGGCAGCCTCGTCATCGGCGTCACCGGCTCGGCGGCGGCGGAGTTCCTGCCGCCGATCCTCGAGGCCTTCTATGAGCGCTGGCCGGATGTGACGCTGTCGCTGCGCGAGATGTCCTCTCCGGCCCAGCTGCTGGCGTTGGAGAAGGGCGAGATCCATCTCGGCTTCGTCCGCCCACCGATCCTCGACGACAGCCTCGGCATCCGCCTCGTCCATCAGGAGCCGTTCCTGGTCGCGCTGCCGGACAGTCACTCGCTGGCTGCCTCGCCTGCGGTCCGCCTCGCCGACCTCAACGGGGCGGCGCTGGTGATCTTCGACCGCGACGAGGCGCCGGGCTTCCGCGACCTGATCATGCATCTGTGCCAGAGTGCCGGCTTCTTTCCCGGACGCGTCCAGGAAGCGCACCAGATGGTGACGATCCTCGCTCTGGTCGCGGCGCGGGTCGGGGTCGCGCTGGTACCGCGCTCGGCCAGGCATCTCACTCCCGAGCGTGTCGTGCTGCGGCCGATCCTCGACGACACGCCGCTGATCGAGCTCTACGCCGCCTGGCCGCGCGACCGGCACTCGGTGCTGATCGAGGAGTTGCTGGCGGTGATCGACGAGGCGCGCATTACCCAGGCAGTCGATCTCGACCCGACGCCGGTATAGTGGCCGGCCGGCGCGATATGCGCAGCGCTATAATAGGATAGAAACTCGATATTGGACCGTGGTCCGAGCCGCCAACTAGCCTCATCGCGTCGGTGTTGCCTCGATAATCATATCGATCCCAGCGCCTTCAGCGATGAGAGGCCGAGGCGTGAGCAATTCCGTAGATCCGATCACCCGATCCGTCGTCCAGCACCGGCTGATTTCGATCGTCGAGGAAATGGGCGAGGCGATGCTTCGCACCTCCTACTCGCAGATCCTCAACGCCAGCCGCGACTTCTCGATCGGCATCTGCGATCCGCAAAGCCGGCTGATCGCGCAGGCCGACCATATTCCGATCCATGTCGGCGCTCTGACCTGGGCGGTGCGCGCGGTCGAGGAGAAGTTCGGCGACGCGGTGCAGCCGGGCGATGTCTACCTGCTCAACGACCCCTATTGCGGCGGCAGCCATCTGCCTGACGTCACCGCCTTCGTGCCGGTCTATGGCGACGGCAAGCGCCTGCTCTGGAGCGTGGTGCGGGCTCATATGGGCGATATCGGCGGCGCGACCCATGGCGCCTACAATCCGCAGGCGACGGAGATCTGGCAGGAAGGCCTGCGCATCCCGCCGATCCGCCTCGCCGAGGCCGGGCGGATGCGCGAGGACATCCTCGACATGTTGGCGCTGAACGTCCGCTTTCCCCGCGATTTCCGCGGCGATCTCGCGGCGATGATCGGCGCGGCCCATCTCGGCGAGAAGCGGATCGGCCGGCTGTTCGCCGATGTCGGCACCGAGACCGTCTCTAATGCGATCGAGGCGGTCCTCGACGGCGCCGAGCGCCAGTCCCGCGCCATCGTCGAGAGCTGGAAGGACGGCGTCTATCACGGCGAGGCGCTGCTCGACGATGACGGGCGCGGCCGCACCGACATCAAGGTGGTCGCCAAGGTCACCAAGCGCGGCAGCGATCTCGAGATCGACCTGACCGGCAGCGATCCGCAGTCGAAGAGTTTTGCCAACTCGCCCCATGCCAACACACAGGCGGCGGTGGCGATGGCCTTCGCCTATCTCGTCGATGCCGAGATCCCGAAGAACGATGGCTGCTTCCGGCCACTCTCGGTGAAGCTGAAGCCGGGCACGATCGTCTGCGCCGATAACAATGTGCCTGTGACGCTGTGCACCACCCATCCCGCCAACGAGATCGTCGAGGCGGTGATCCGCGCGCTGAGCCAGGCCTGCCCCGACCGCGCGATGGGCGGCTGGGGACGACGCTTCCGGATCTCGATCACCGGAGACAATCCGCGTACCGGCAAGCGCTTCATCTGGCACATGTTCCACGCCAGGCCGGGTGGCGGCGGCTCGCCGCGCGGCGATGGCTGGTCGGCGGCCGGCGAATGGCATTCGGTCGGCGGTATCAAATTCGGCAGCATCGAGGTCGCCGAGGCGCGCTTCCCCTTGCGCTTCGAGAGCCACGAGTTCCGCCCAGGCTCCGGCGGTGATGGTGAGCATCGTGGTGGGCTCGGCACGAGCATGGACCTCGTGGTCGAGGTTCCGGCCTATGCCCATACTGCGGGCGAGGGCGCCAAGCACGGTTCGGCCGGCATGCTCGGAGGGCAGGATGGCGCGCCGCATGACTACCGGATCGTCTCCGGGGACAGCAGCCGTGCCTTGAAGACCAAGGAGTTCGGCATCGGCATCGCGGCGGGCGACCGGCTCGAGATCCGCTCCTCCGGCGGCGGTGGCTGGGGCGCGCCGGAACGGCGCTCCGCCGAAGCGCGCCAGCGCGACATCGACACCGAATTCACGAGCGCCTGAGCGGAGCCCACGCGTCATGACCAAGCTTTTCCGCGTCGGCATCGATGTCGGCGGAACCTTCACC
This sequence comes from Allobosea rubneri, assembly GCF_032464875.1. Taxonomy (NCBI): domain Bacteria; kingdom Pseudomonadati; phylum Pseudomonadota; class Alphaproteobacteria; order Hyphomicrobiales; family Alloboseaceae; genus Allobosea; species Allobosea rubneri. The sequence goes on along the minus strand of NZ_JAWDID010000003.1, from coordinate 237,600 downwards.
GATCTCGTCGCGATCGACGAGGCCGGCGTCACCACCTTCACCAAGTCGCCCTCGACACCGCAGGACCAGTCTATCGGCGTGCTCAACGGCCTCGCCGATCTGGCGGGGCGGGTCGGGCTCGACCTGCCGGGCTTCCTGGCGGCCATCGAGCGCATCGTCCACGGCACCACGGTTGCGACCAATGCGCTGCTGGAAGGCAAGGGTGCCAAGGTTGGCCTGCTGACGACGCAGGGCCATCGCGACGTGCTGGAAATGCGCGAGGGGTTGAAGCCCGAGCGCTATAACCTCCTGTTGCCGCCGCCCGACCCGCTGGTGCCGCGCCAGCTGCGGCGCGGCGTCAAGGAGCGCGTCGCCTTCGACGGCAGCATCTCCGTGCCGCTCGACACAGGTTCGCTCGATGCAGAAATCGCGCGCCTCAAGCAGGAGGGCGTGACTTCGGTCGCGGTCTGCTACCTGCATTCCTACCGCAACGCCGCGCATGAGCGCGAGACGGCGCTGGCCTTGGCGGAAGCCCTGCCGGAGGCCTTCATCTCGCTGTCGAGCGAGGTGCTGCCGCAGATCAAGGAATATGAGCGCGTCTCGACGACCGTCGTGAACGCCTATGTCGGTCCGGCCGTGCGCAAATATCTGCAGAGCCTCGAGACGCGGCTGGAGCAGGCGGGCTTTGCCGGCTCGCTCTTCATCATCCTCTCGCATGGCGGCATGGCGCCGCTGCAGGAGGCCGCGCGGCTTGCCGCCGCGACGGTGCTTTCCGGCCCGGCCGGTGGCATTGCCGGCTCGCGCCGCGTCGCGGAGCTGATCGAGACCCGCAATCTCGTGCCCTTCGACATGGGCGGCACCAGCACCGACATCTCGCTGATCGAGGATGGCGAGATCGCGCTTTCAGCCGAGCGCGGCCTCGCCGGCCAGCGGATCGCGCTGCGCAGCCTCGACATCGCCAGCATCGGCGCCGGCGGCGGCTCGATCGCCTATGCCGATGCCGGCGGCACCTTCCATGTCGGCCCACGTAGCGCCGGCTCGGTCCCGGGCCCGGCCTGTTACGGCAATGGCGGGGAGGAGCCGACCGTCACCGACGCGAACGTGCTGCTCGGCTATCTCGGCGCCGAGACCTTCATGGGCGGGCGTCGCAAGCTCGACACCGCCGCGGCGGAAGCCGCGGTCGACCGGCTCGCAGCCCGCCTCGGCATCGACCGGATGCACTGCGCCGCCGGCATCTACCGGCTGATCAATCTGAAGATGGCCGACGGCATCCGCCTGATGACGCTGCGCCGCGGCGTCGACCCGCGCGGCTACACCCTGCTCAGCTTCGGCGGGGCCGCGGGCCTGCACGCCGTCGAGGTGGCGCGCGAGATGGAGATGCGCCGGGTCGTGGTGCCGACCGTCGCCTCGGTGCTCTCGGCCTGGGGCATGCTCGCCAGCGATCTGCGCTACGAGGTGACGCGCAGCCATCTCGGCGACATGGCGCAGCTCGACGGCAAGACGCTGCGGGCCGCGTTCGAGGCGCTCGAGCGCGAAGCGTCGGAGCATCTGACGGCCTGGTTCAAGGGACCGCTGCGGATCGAGCGCTCGGCCGAGATGCGCTATGGCGAGCAGATCTTCGAGGTCGACGTGCCGCTCGACGGGCTCGATCTCGACGATGCGGGGGCGATGACCGCGCTGGTCGAGCGCTTCCACCGCCGGCACGAGGAACTCTACACCTATTGCTCGCCCGGCCAGGAAGTGGTGCTGGTCAATGCCCGCGTCGCGGTCGTCGGCCTGGTCGAGCCGCCGCGTGACGAGCCGCGCGTCGCCGCGGCCGGCGGGGCACCGGAGCCGGCGAGGATGCGGCGTGCCTTCTTCGGCGAATGGCGCGAGGTCCCGGTCTTCCGTTTCGAGACCCTGGGCCCCGGCAACGAGGTCGAGGGCCCGGCGATCGTCGAGGCGGAGACGACGACCGTGGTGCTGAATGATGGGGACAGATTGAGCGTCAACGGGCTCGGCTGGCTCGATATCGCGCTGAAGCCGCGGCCGGGTGCTTGAAACCCGGCCAGTTCGCCGCTTTCGGTGGCATCATATGCGCAGGCTAATAATCGCATACGAACTGGGTATTTGACGGACAAACTGCCGAAATTTCAGGGTATTCCGCCAAGAACTCGGAAGACTTCAACCAAGAAGAGGGGTCGTGTCATGTCCGTCCTGAACTGGCTCGGGGGAGCCTTAATCACTGCGGCCGTGGCCGTAAGCGGCCAGGCCGCCGCGCAGACCAGCCTCAAGGTCGTGGCGCCCTGGTCGAACCTCAACGCCTATGGCAAGGTCGAGCAGCCCTTCTGGTCGAAGAAGTTCGGCGAGCTGACCGGCGGCCAGGTCACGGCTCAGGTCACCTCCTATTCGGAGCTCGGACTGTCCGGCGTCGAGCTGCTGCGCCTCGCCAAGCTCGGCGTCTTCGACATTGCCCATATCGTTGTCGGCTATTCGGTGGCGGACGATCCGGTGATCGAAGGCCTCGAGCTCTCGACCCTGATCCAGGACATTCCGACCGGCCAGAAGGCGCTGGACGCCTACCGCCCGGCCGTCGCCGAGACGCTGCTGAAGAAGCACAACCTCGTCCTGCTCGGGGCCTATCCCAATCCGAGCCAGGTGCTCTATTGCCGCGAGCCGGTGAAGAGCCTCGCCGATCTGAAGGGCCGCAAGGTCCGCTTCTATGGCGCCAGCATGAACGACTTCATTTCGGCTGCGGGCGCGGTCGGCGTCAGCGTGCCGCTGGCCGAGGTCGTGCCCTCCCTGCAGCGCGGCGTCGTCGATTGCGGCATCACGGGCACGCTGACCGGCTATTCGTTCAAATGGCCGGAAGTGACCAAGAACCTCTACACCATGCGCTTCGGCTGGGGTCTGACCCTGATCGCCGCCAGCAAGGCGAAGTGGGACGCGCTGCCGAAGGATCGGCAGGAGGCGACCCGCAAGGCCGTCGGCACGCTCGAGCAGGAACTCTGGGCCCTGGCGGCCTCGGACGACAAGGCAGGGCTCGACTGCAATACCGGTCGCGCCGCCTGTGCATACGGTGCGCCGGCCGCGATGGCCCTGACCGAGCCCTCGGCGGCCGACGAAGCCGAGCGCAAGCGCATCCTCCAGGATGTCGTCCTGAAGAAGTGGGCGGCGCGCTGCGACAAGGCCTGTGTCGAGCAGTGGAACGCCACGGTCGGCAAGGTCGCCGGCGTCACCGCGGCTCCTTGACGGTTTCCTCGCCCGGCGCGTCATGCGCCGGGCGAGATCGCTTGTGGGCGCTGGCAAGCGGGCATTGCCAGACGGGCCGCGATCCGGTCTTTCGCCCTGGCGCCAGCCGGATGGCTGGCGCGGCCCCACCAATCGCATCGCAGTGCTGCTGACCCGATGCGAGCGCAATCAGCACGAGGGAAGAGATTGATGGATCCGGTGACGCGCCCGCAAGGGCGAGAGAGCGGCGCGCTGGGCCGGCTGGACGATGCCCTGCGCCGCCTCGCGCGGGGAATGTTGCTGGTCGCCGGCTGGGGGCTACTGCTGCTCGGCATGCTGGTCGCGGTCGATGTCGCGGCGCGCAACACGATCGGCCGCAATATCGGCGGCGTCGACGAGATCGCCGGCTACATCTTCGCGATCGGGATTTCCTGGTCGCTGGCCGAGGCCTTCTATGCCCGCAGCCATGTCCGGATCGACTTCCTCTACCAGAAGGCGCCGCTGCGCCTGCGCTCCCTGCTCGACGTTCTCTCGATCCTGGCGCTGGGCTTTGCCGCCGCCTTCCTCGCCTTCAGCGGCTGGCTGGTGGTGTCCGGCTCCTGGGGCATGGGCTCGCGTTCGGCGAGCGTGCTGCAAGTGCCGCTGGTGATCCCTCAGGCGCTCTGGTTCGCCGGGATGGTCGTCTTCCTGGCGGCGCTGCTGGTTTCCTCGCTTCAGGCCTGCCTTGCCCTCGCCGCCGGACGGCATCCGGAGCTGGCGGCGCGCTTCGGCATCATGTCGGCCTCGGAAGAGGCCCAGGAAGCGCTCGGCGCTCGTGAGGAGAAGGCCTGATGCTCGCCAATGCCTCGCTTCTGCTGGCCGTCCTGATCGGTGCGAGCCTGCCGATCGCCGCGACGCTGATCATCTGCGCGCTGCTGCTCAGCTCGATCTATTCGCCGCTGCCGCTCTTCCTCGCGGCTTCCGAGATCTTCTGGAAGGTCTCGACCGAATTCACCCTCACCAGCGTGCCGCTGTTCATCCTGCTCGGCGAGATCCTGCTGCGGGCCGGCATTGCCGAGCGCATGTACGGCGCCGTCGCGCTCTGGCTCAACCGCCTGCCCGGCGGCCTGCTGCATGCCAATATCGGCGCCTCGACCCTGTTCGCCGCGACGTCCGGCTCCAGCGTCGCGACGGCCGCGACGATCGGAACGGTGGCGCTGCCCGAGGTGCGCCGGCGCGGCTACAACGAACGGCTCTTCCTCGGCAGCCTCGCCGCCGGCGGCACGCTCGGCATCCTGATCCCGCCCTCCATCCACCTGATCATCTACGGGATGATCACCAATACCTCGGTGCCGAAGCTCTATCTCGCCGCGGCCATTCCGGGCCTGCTGCTGGCGGTGCTGTTCTCGCTGATCATCGTCGTGATCTGCATGGTCAAGCCCGGCTTCGGCGGCGAGCCGATCAAGGCGACCTGGCGCCAGCGCTTCGTCAGCCTCGTCGATCTCGTCCCGATCCTGCTGCTCTTCGTCGTCGTCATCGGCTCGATCTATGCCGGCTTCGCGACCCCGACCGAGGCGGCCTCGCTCGGCCTCGTCTTCGCGGTCGTGCTCGCCTGGTGGTATGGCAAGCTGTCGCTGGCGCTGCTGCATGAGAGCTTCATCGGGGCGATGAAGGCGACGGCGATGATCATGCTGATCGTGCTCGCCTCCTATTTCCTCAACTTCGTGCTCTCGGTGATCGGGCTGTCGCAGCAGCTCACCAGCTTCATCTCGGGGCTCGGCCTGTCGCCGCTGCAGACCATGCTGGTGATCATCGCCTTCTTCGTGGTGCTCGGCTGCTTCCTCGAATCGCTGTCGATGCTGGTGACGATCACGCCGCTGGTCGCGCCGATCGTCATCGGCCTCGGCTATGATCCGATCTGGTTCGGCGTGATCCTGACGATCCTGCTCGAGCTGGCGCTGATCACCCCGCCGGTCGGCATCAATCTCTATGTCGTCCAGGCGATCCGCGGCCGCGGCAGCATCCAGGACGTCATCGCGGGCTCGGCGATCTTCGTGGTCAGCATGTTCGCGCTGATCGGGCTGCTGCTCGCCTTCCCGGACATCGCGATGTGGCTGCCGACGCATTTCGGCGAGTAGCTCCGCCCTTTCCGGTCGGGTAGCGCATCCGCGCTGCCCACAAGGGCGGGTGGCTCCCCGCATTGCCGCCGGCACCGGCGGGGTCGCTCAGCTGCGTGCGCGCAGTGTTTCCGGCATGGTTCGCCGCATCATGTCGCGCAGAGCGTTAGGACTTTGGTACCCCGCCGTGCGCGCCGCTTCGCGCAGCGTCATGCCGTCCGCCTGTAAGGTCAGTGTGTAGAGCATGCGCAGGCGGCGGCGCCATTCGGCGAAGCTCAGGCCGGTTTCCGAGCGGAAGCGCCGGGTGAAGGTCGAGCGGCTTACGCCGACTGCGTCGGCCCAGCCATCAAGATCGAGGTCGAGAGCCGGCTTCTGGACCATGTCGCGGCAGAGCTTCTTGAAGCGCGGGTTCTGCGGCATGGGCAGGGCGATCTGGATTTCCGTGGCGCTGCGGATCTCCTCGACGATGAGGGCGGCGAGATGGCCGCCACGTCCTTCGACATCGTAGAGTTCCGGTCCGCTGGCGAGCGTGCGCAGCGCAACGTCGAGCAGTTCCGAGACGGCGATGACGCGGCATTCGCTCGGCAGCGCCGTACCGAGGGTCTCGTCCATCAGGAAGGCGGCGCGCATGTCGCAGCAGCCATAGCCGGCGAGTTCATGCGGAACATTGGCCGGAACCAAGAGCGCATGCCCTGCCGGAGCAGTCCAGGTCCCGCTCTCCGTATGCAGCACCAGCAGGCCGCCTGAGGCGTGCAGGATTTCCGTCCGCCGGTGGCTGTGCCAGCGGGTCCGCGCCCCGCTGTGGAAGGCCTGGTGGAAAGCCACGACGGGGCGCGGCGCTTCCTCGTAAAGCGGCAGGCGGTCGACGGTCGGCAAGGCGCTTTGACCCGATCGCGGTGATTTTTCTGGAACTGGCACCTGGGCGACCAAATTTGACCCGATCCCGATCGACTCTGAGCCACGGCCGAGAATGGGGCGAGGTTACAATATAAGTGGTTCGGCCTAGTTTAAAATACATCTAAATTAGGTCCGTTCCAAGAATAATGTAGCGACAACGAAAGCAACTCAAGAGTGGTTTGGGCAAAAGAACTTATGGCCGGCGGATTTGGATCGAAGCGCAGTGCGGATCTTTCGATGCCCGTGCGCCTGGCAGGGACATATGGTGCGTCCATTGCGGCGCTGTTCATCCTGTCGATGGAGCCGGCACAGGCGCAGGACGCTTCCGGGCAGATCCGGCTCGACACCATCGAGGTCCAGGGGCAGGGCGAAACCGGGACAGGCCCGGTGAACGGCTATGTCGCGACCCGCAGCACAACCGGAAGCAAAACCGACACGCCGATCCTGGAAGTCCCGCAGACAATCAACGTCGTCACCGCCGACCAGATCCGGGCGCAGGGGGCGCAGAGCGTCAGCGAGGCGTTGCGCTACACTGCCGGCGTGCGCACCGAGCTCTATGGTGGCGCCTCGCAATTCGACAGCTATACTCAGATCCGCGGCTTCAAGGGCGACCTCTTCCTGGATGGCATGCGCCTGCCGGACGGCGCGGCGACGGCCGACTGGACGACTTCGGTGATCGAGCCCTATGGGCTCGAGCGCATCGAGGTGCTGAAGGGGCCGTCTTCGGTGCTCTATGGCCAGAGCGGGCCGGGCGGTCTCGTCAACATGGTCAGCAAGCGCCCGCTGGCGACACCCTTCCGCGAAATCCAGCTCCAGACCGGCAGCCATGGCCGAGCGCAGGCAGCCTTCGACTTTTCGGGGCCGATCGATCCGCAGGGCCAGTTCCTCTATCGCCTGACAGGACTCGGACGAATCTCGGAAACGCAGACCGACTTCATCGACGATAATCGCCTCTTCATCGCTCCGGCCTTCACCTGGCGGCCGAGCGCGGACACGACGCTGACCGTGATGGCGCAGTACATGCGTGAGCGAGACGGCAAGACCAGCTTCAACTACCTGCCGAGTTCCGGCACGCTCTACCCCAACCGTGTCAATGGCCGCCTGCCGTGGAACCGCTATGCCGGCGAGCCCGGCTTCGACCGTTTCGATCGCGATCAAGGCTCGGTCGGCTATGCCTTCGAGCATCGCTTCAACGATAGCCTGAGCTTCAGCCAGAACCTGCGCTATACGCAGAACGACATCTATCTGCGCGCCGTCAACCGCAATGGCGAATTGCTTGCCGATAATCGCACGCTCAACCGCGCCGCCTTCCGGATCGACGCTGCCGCGCGCGCCCTGACCCTCGACAACCGGCTGGAAGCGAAGTTCGGCACCGGGCTGCTTTCGCATACCGCCTTGCTCGGCCTCGATTACCGTAACGAGACCAGCGAGTACGATGTCGGCCGCGGTCCGGCCGCCTCGATCCAGATCTTCAACCCGGTCTATGGCGCGGCGATCGCCGACCCCGGCATCAACTTCCAGCGCAAGGACGCGGAGCTGCGCCAGCTCGGCTTCTATGTACAGGATCAGATCAAGTACGAACGCTGGATCGCGACGCTCTCGGGCCGTTACGACATCGCCGACACCAAGACCCGCACGCATACGCTGACGACCAATGCACTGGTGCGCTCCAAGGCGAATGACCGCGCCTTCAGCGGCCGCGCCGGGTTGAGCTATGTCTTCGACAACGGCATCGCGCCCTATGTCAGCGTCTCGACCTCCTTCCAGCCGACCGCCGAGACCGATTTCTACGGCAACGCCTTCAAGCCGCTGACGGCAACGCAGTACGAGGCCGGCATCAAATACCAGCCGAGCTGGATCAACGCATCGCTGACCGCGGCGGTGTTCGACATCCGCCAACAGAATGCGCCGAGCGCCGACCCTAACCCGGCTCACTCCTTTGCCCGCGTGCAGCTCGGTGAAGTCTCGGTGCGCGGCTTCGATATCGAGGCGCGTGCACAGCTGACCGAAGGCCTCGGCCTGATCGCCTCCTACGCCTTGCTAGACCATGAGGTCACCAAAAGCACGGTCGCGGCCGATATCGGCAAGCGCCTGCCGGCGACGCCGATGCATCAGGGCTCGCTGTGGGCCGATTACACTTTCCAGGGCGGGGCGCTTGCCGGGCTCGGCTTCGGAGGTGGCATCCGCTATGTCGGCAGCACCTACGACACCAACAACACGGTTCGGATTCCATCCTATACGCTCGTCGACGCCAGCCTGAGCTATGATCTCGGCAAGCTCGCGCCGGCGCTGGACGGCGCGAAGCTCGCGGTCGTCGCCAAGAACCTGTTTGACCGCTACTACGTCTCGCAATGCGGCAACGTGCCGGGCTGCACGCTCGGCTCGCGCCGCAGCGTATTGGCGACCCTGACTTATCGCTGGTGAGGTCATGAGCGAGATACATGCCCGGGTCATGTGGGCAGCAGCCGCCAGCCGACTCCGATCGCATCTCGTCGCCCTGCTCGCGCTACTGGCCGTCGCCTTGGCGCCGGCCGGCTTGCCGCTGGCGCAGGAAGCCGCGCCCGGCCCGATCCGCGTCACCGATATCGCCGGGCGCGAGATCGTGCTGGCGCGGCCGGCGCAGCGCATCGTGCTCGGTGCCTGGGTTAGCTTCGACGCGCTGTCGCTGCTGCATCCCGACCCGGTCGGCCTGCTCGCCGGCTGGGCCGAGGGTGGCGCCAACGCGATCCAGCCGGCGATCCTGCGGGAGCGCTTTGCCGCGATCGACAAGGTTCCCTTGATCGGCCGCGGCTCCTTCGAGTCCATTTCGGCCGAGGCGGTGATCGCGCAGAAGCCCGATCTCGTTCTGCTCAGCCGCTTCGACGCCTTTCGCTATGGCGCGGAGGCGCCACCCGCCATCGCCCAGATCGAGGCTGCCGGAATACCGGTCGCGATCGTCGATTTCTTCCTCGACCCGCTGCGCAACACTGCGCCGAGCCTGCGCATCCTCGGTAAGCTGCTCGGCCGAGAGAAACAGGCGGAGGCCTTTCTGGCCTTCTATGGCGAACGCCTCGCCGGAATCGAGACGCGGTTGCAAGCTGCTGTCACGTCCCGCCCGTCGGTCTTCCTGCATGCTTTCGCAGCGCGGCCGGAATGCTGCTTCTCGGCTGGGCCGGGTACGATCGACGGCTTCATCCGGCTCGCCGGCGGCCACAATATCGGTGCGGAGAAGCTCAGCGCGCCGGTCGGCCAGCTCAGCCGCGAGTTCGTGCTGACGCGCAATGCGGAACTCTATGTCGCGACCGGCATCTCGGAGGGCATCGATGGCAGCGGGTTCGTGCTCGGCCCGGGCATCTCGGCCGAGCGTGCGGCCCGGGGCCTCATGACGCTGCTCGAGCGCAACGACCTTGCCGCGCTCGGAGCCGTGTCGCGCCGGCAGGCTTTCGGGCTCTGGCACCTTTTCGTGCATACGCCCGTCCACATCGTCGCGATCGAGGCGCTGGCGAAATGGACGCATCCTGATCTCTTTGCGGGGATCGAGCCCCAGGAAACGCTCGACGAGATCAATCGTCGCTTCCTCGCCGCCCCGCTGCGCGGGACGTTCTGGACCGGCCCGGTGAGGCCGGCTCCGTGAAGTGAGTTCCGGCGCCACTGCGCCGGAACTCATGGGGCCAGTGTCAGATGACGCGGGCGCGGATCACGGAGGTCACGAGTTCGGTCACGACGACGACAGCGAAGATCACCACGAGGACGAGGCCGACCTGGTCCCAGTAGAGATTGTCCATCGCCGCCTGCAACGCGACGCCGAGGCCGCCGGCGCCGACGAGGCCTAGCACCGCGCTCTCGCGGACATTGATGTCCCAGCGGAACAGGCTGACGGCTAGGAAGGCCGGCTTGACCTGTGGCCAGAAGCCCTTGAGCAGCACGGCGCGACGCGGCGCGCCTGCCGCCCGCAGCGCCTCGATCGGACCCGGCTTGGCCTCCTCGATCGCCTCGGCCAGGAACTTTCCTGTGAAGCCGATCGAGTGGACCGCGACGGCCATGACGCCGGCGAGCGCGCCGGGGCCGAAGACCGCGACGAAGAGCAGCGCCCAGACCAGGGTGTGCACCGAGCGGGTCGCGACCAGGATGAAGCGGCCGAGCGTGTTGACCCAGATCGAGGTCGATACGTTGCGGGCGCACATCAGCGCGACCGGCGTCGCCAAAAGGATCGCGAGGATCGTGCCGAGCGTGGCGGTGTGCAGCGTCTCGACCAGCGCGGTCTGCACCGTGCTGGCATAGTAGCTCCAGTCGATCGGCCACATCCGGGCGAACAGGTCGGCCGTCTGCTGCGGCGCGTCGTAGAGGAACTCCGGGATGATCTCGATGGTCTGGAAGGACCAGCCGAGCGCCAATGCGGCGATGCCCCAGAAGGCGAGCCGCAGCGTCCGCTCCGTCGTGGTGAAGCGGTGCCAGATCGGGCCGGCGGGGCCGCGCTTGACCTCGCCCGTCGGCGCCTCGTCCTGGTAGATCCGGCGCATGAAGGCCGAGAGCACCTCGCCCGCCATCACGGCCGCGATGATCGCGATGATGATGGTCAGCACGAAGTCGTAGTCGAAGCGCTGGAAGGCGGTGAACAGGGTGGCGCCGATGCCGCCGCCGCCGACGAGTCCGACCAGCGCCGAGTTCCTGAGATTGGAATCGAGTTGATAGGCGGCAAAGCCGATGAAGCGCGGCAGCACCTGCGGCACCACGCCCATGATCACCACGGACAGGAAGGGCGCGCCGGCGGCCCGCAGCGCCTCGATCGGCTTCATCGACATTTCCTCGATCGCCTCGGCGATCAGCTTGGCGATGAAGCCGAGCGTCGCGACGATGAGGGCGAGGATGCCGGCGAGGGCGCCGAAGCCGACAGCCTTGACGAACAGGATCGCGACGATGACCGGGTGGAAGGTCCGGCAGAGGGCGATCAGGCCGCGCGCCGCCACGGTGACCGGCAGCGGCATCAGGTTGCGGGCGGCGAACAGGCCGAGCGGCAAGGCGAGCAGCACGCCCGCGCCGGTCGCGATGATCGCGATCTGCAGCGATTCCAGCATGCCGTCGAGCAGGAGCTGCATCTTGTCGGCGGCGGTATTGGGCGGGAACATCCGCCCGAGGAAGCGCGCGCCGTTGTCGAGGCCCTGAACGAAACGCTCCCAGCGGATGTCGAGGATCTGCGCGGCATAGGCGACATAGGCCAGGAAGAGCACCGCGGCGATGCGCAGCGGCCAGTTCGGCGGGAAGGCACGGCTGCGCAGGCTGCCGGTGGCGGGAAGCGCGCTCATTCCATCCAGCCTTCGCCGCCATAGATATCGGCGAGATGGGAATCCTGCAGGCCGGCAGGCGGGCCGTCATAGACGATCAGGCCCTTGGACATGCCGATGATGCGGCGTGCGTAGCGCTTGGCCAGCGCGACATTGTGGATGTTGACGAGGACCGGGATGCCGCGGTCGCGGCCGACCTCGGCGAGCAGCTCCATGATCTCGACCGAGGTCTTGGGGTCGAGCGAGGAGGTCGGCTCGTCGGCCAGGACGAGATCCGGCTCCTGCATGACGGCGCGGGCGATGCCGACGCGCTGGCGCTGTCCGCCGGAGAGCTGGTCGGCCCGGCGGGTCGCGAAATCGCCGAGGCCGACGGATTCGAGCAGGGCGAAGGCGCGGGCGATGTCGGCTTCCGGGAAGCGCCGGGTCCAGCTGCGCCAGACCGGGACATAGCCGAGCCGGCCGCAGAGCACGTTCTCGATCACGGTCAGCCGCTCGACGAGATTGTACTCCTGGAAGACCATGCCGAGGCGGCGCCGCGCCTGGCGCAGCGCATCCCCCTCGAGCTTCGCCAGATCGACGCCGTCGAGCATGATCGAGCCGGAGGTCGGATCGACCAGCCGGTTGATGCAGCGGATCAGCGTCGACTTGCCGGTGCCGGACGGGCCGATGATGGCGACCGTGCCGGGCTCGTCGATGGTCAGGGAGATATCGCGCAGGACGGGCTGGCCGGCCCGGTATTCCTTGACGAGATTGCGGATGATCAGCGTCCGGCAAGTGCCGGACGCTTCGTTTGGCAGGGCGCTCATGAGATGCGGCTGCTTTCCGATCAGGGAGCCTTGGCCGGCGCGGGCTGCGCCTTCTTCTTGGCGGCGGCATCGGCCTCGCGCTTCGACTCGGCGTCGTAGGCCGCCTTGTTGTAGGGCGTGCCCGATTTCTCGGCGACGTCGCGCACGATCGCCCAGTCCTTCTGGTAGGTGATCGGCAGGAAGCGGTCGTCGCCGTTGAACTCCTTGGTCATTTCCGGCGTGAAGCGGAAGGAGAAGAAGCAGTCGGTGAGCTTCTTGGCGAGCTCGGGCTTCAGATCGTGGGCATAGGCGAAGGACGAGGTCGGGAAGACGGCGCTACGATAGATCTCGCGCGTGTCGTCCTTCTTGATCGTGCCACGCACGATCATGCGCTCATAGACGTCGCCGGCGACGGCGCCCATGTCGTAATCGCCCGAGACGACGCCGAGGATCGACTTGTCATGGCCGCCGGACATCAGCGGCTTGTAGTCCTTCTCGGCTTCCAGCCCATGCTCGGGGAAGAGCACGCGCGGCGCGAGATTGCCCGAGTTCGACGAGGGCGAGGTGTGGGCGACCTTCTTGCCCTTGAGGTCGGCGAGCTTCTGGTAGGGGCTGTCTTTCTTGACGACGGCGACGAGGTTGTAGCCGCGCACGCCCTCCGCGGAGCCCTTGGCGGCGAAGGGGATCGCGCCGGCGAGGTTGACGGCGAAGCCGGTCGGGCCGGTCGAGAAGCCGGCGAAATGCAGGCGGCCCGAACGCATGGCCTCGATCTCGGCCGAGTTGGACTGGACCGGGTAATAGACGATGCGCTTGCCGGTGCAGGTCGCGAGATGGTCGGTCAGCGGCTTGAAGATGTTGGCGTAGACGGCGGGGTCCTCGACCGGGGTGTAGGCCCAGACCAGCGCGGAGGGATCCTTCAGCTTGGAGGCATCGGTCGGGACGTCGGCGACGAGATCGTTGTTCGCATCGCAGTAATTGGTGTCGAGCTGGCCGCGGTTGGTGCAGCTGTCCTGCGCCTGGGCAGGGATCGCGGTCGACGCCATGAAGGCGAAGGCGAGCGGGGCGGCCGCGGCGAGGCGGACAAATTTCAGATCGAACAAGGCGTCTTCTCCCGTTGGACAGGCTCCTCGCGGAGCCGTGCTGATAACATGTGACACAAAATCGTCATAATCCAGCCGTGGCCGGTAGCTCAGGCGGCCAGCCACATCAAGGCGTGCCGGGGCAGCGTCAGCGTCGCATCCGTGCCGATCTCGTGGAGATCGCTGCCCGACTGAAAGGGCAGATCGACCGAGACCTCCGAATTGCCGATGCGGGCGCCGTAGCGGACGCTCGCGCCGAGGAACTCGCGATGCACGACACGGCAGGGCAGGGCAATCAGGCCGGGTGCGGCGGCGCCGGCCGCGACGAGGCCGGCATGCTGCGGCCGGAAGACCAGGCGGGCGCCTTCGGGCACCGTGCGGTCGGCCGGAACCGGGACGGAGAAACCGCCCTCGATCTCGAAGACGCGGGTCTCGCCGGAGCCGGTAACCTTGCCTTCGAGGATGTTCGCCGTCCCCAGGAAATTCGCGACGAAGAGGTTGGCGGGCCGCTCATAGAGCGCCATCGGCGTGCCGACCTGCTGGACCACGCCATCGCTCATCACGGCGATGCGGTCGCAGATCGTGTTTGCCTCCTCCTGGTCGTGGGTGACGAAGATCGTCGTCAGGCCGAGGCGCTGCTGCAGGTCGCGCAGCTCGCGGCGGACCTGGACGCGCATCTTGGCGTCGAGATTGGAGAGCGGCTCGTCGAGCAGCAGCACCTTGGGCTCGACCGCAACGGTTCGTGCCACGGCGACGCGCTGCTGCTGGCCGCCCGAGAGCTGCGAGGGCCGCCGGTCGGCGAGATGGGCGAGGCCGACGAGGCCGAGTGCGGCCTCGACGCGGCGCTCGACCTCGGCGCGCTTCACACCGCGCTCTTCCAGCCCGAAGGCGACGTTCCGGCGCACCGTCATATGCGGCCAGAGCGCATAGGACTGGAAGACCATGCCGACATCGCGCTTCCAGGGCGGCAGGTCGGTGATCTCCTTGCCGCCGATGCGGACATGGCCGGTATCGGCCTGGTTGAAGCCGGCGATCAGCCGCAGCAGCGTGGTCTTGCCGCAGCCGGACGGGCCGAGGAAGGCGAAGAACTCGCCCGGCCGGATCGCCAGATTGACGTCCTTCAGCACATGGTTGGTGCCGTAGGACAGGTTGACGCCTTCGATGTCGACGGAGACAGCCGGCGTGGTCAGGGAGACGTTTGCGTTCATGGTCAGTGGCCCATTCCCTTGGCCTTCTGGCTGCGTTCGATGATGAGATGCGAGAGGAAGGTGCAGGCGGCGACGAGGATGACCGCGACGACGCCGAGCGCGGCGCCGGGCCCCCGGCCGGCGGCCGACTGCATGAAGACGTAGAGCCCGTAGGCGAGCGGCGCGTCGGAGTTCGACTGGACCAGCATCAGCGTTGCCGAGAGCTCGACCGCCGCCGTCGAGAAGGAGGTGACGAAGCCGGCGAGGATGCCGCCGGCCATCAGCGGGACGACGATGCGGCGCACCGTGTGCGCCTTGGTGGCGCCGAGGTTTTCCGCCGCTTCCTCTAGCGAGACCGAGATCTGCTGGAGCGCCGCATAGCAGGCGCGCAGCGCATAGGGCAGTCGCCGGATGGCGAGCGCCAGCACGATGGTGATCCAGAGCGAGGCCAGCGGCGTGCCGTCGGGCAAGGTGACGCCGTAGAAGGTCCGCAGGTACCCGATGCCGAGCACGACGCCGGGGATGGCGAGCGCCGCCGAGGCCATCCAGTCGAGCCATTCGCGGCCGATCAGCTTGGTGCGCAGCACGAGATAGGCGATCGCGACGCCGAGCACGATGTCGATGCCGCCGGCGAGGGTGGCGTAGATCAGCGTGTTCTTGATGTAGACCGAGCTCTCGCCGAAGACGCGGCCGTAATGGGCGAGCGTGAAGGCGTCGGGCAGCGGCGAGTACGACCAGATCGTCGCGAAGGAGAGCAGCAGCAGGCCCATATGCGGAGCCAGCACCAGTGCCAGGATCAGGAAGACGGTGCCATAGCCGAGCACGGCCTCCCAGCGCGTCATTTCGCGCTTGGCGAGCCCGCCGCCGCCGCGCTGGGTGGTGGCGTAGTCACGCCCCTTCAGCGCCCGCGCCGAGAGCCACATGGCGGTGACCGAGGCGACGATCAGCACGACCGAAATGACGTAGCCCATCGGGTCGGCGATGCCGATCGAGGTGACGCGCAGATAGGCCTGCGGCGCCAGCATGTCCTTGACGTTGAGCAGGAGCGGCGTCGCGAGATCGTCGAAGACCTTGACGAAGACCAGCGAGGCGCCGGCGAGATAGCCGGGCATGGCGAGCGGGAAGACGATCCGCCGGAACAGCCGGAAACCCGAGGAGCCGAGATTCTGCGCGGCCTCCTCCATGGCGCGGTCGATATTGCGCAGCGCCGCCGAGAGATTGATCAGGATGAAGGGGAAATAATGGACCGACTGGACGAAGATGACGCCGTTCAGCCCTTCCATGAAGTCGATCTTGAAGCCGAACCAGTCATCGAGCAGCAGGTTGATCGAGCCGTTGCGGCCGAAGAAGAGCTGCATCGCGACGGCGCCGACGAAGGGCGGCATGATCAGCGGCAGGAAGCCGAGCGTCTGGACGATGGCGGCGCCGCGGAAGACGAAGCGCGTCGTGAGGTAAGCCAGCGGCAGGGCGAAGACCGAGGCCCAGACCACCGACATCGCCGAGACGTAGAAGGAGTTCCACAGCGAGCGCATGAACAGCTCGGTGCGGAAGAAGTCGTAGAAATTGACCAGGGTGAAGGTCGAGGTGCCCTTCTCGGTGAAGGCGACGTAGATCACCGTCGCCACCGGCAGCACCAGGAACATCAGGAGGAAGGCGGCGATGGCGAGCGCCAGCGCGATCTGGCCGGGCGTGGCCGATAGCGTCTTCCGGCGCGGGAGTGCCTTGGCAGGTATGGCGGTCATGGTGGTCCTGATCGTCGGCCGAAGGGCGGGCCGTCATCCCGGCCGCAGCGAAGCGGGGCGCCGGGATCCATCGGAGGGAACTGCGTTCGACGATGGATCCCGGAGCTGCGCTGCTACGCCGCCTGTCCGAGATGACGGTGGAGGTCGTGCGAGTTACTTCGCCGCCTTGAGGGCTTCCTCGGCCTTGACCTTGGCCTTGGCGTAGTTGTCGCGGGCGAAGCTCGCCCACTGCGCTTCGAGCTCGGCCTGGCGCGCGCCCTTCTCCTTGCCGCCGGTGAATGCGCCGCGCAGCTCGGGGCTCGCCGCCTGGATCTGGGTGACCGGCAACGCGGCGACCAGCTTACGGGCTTCGTCAGCGAGGGCCTTGGCTTGCGGGTTGGGCTTCTTGGCGAGCGCCGCATCGACCTCGTGCAGGGTCTTGGTGACGCCCTTCAGCGCGTCGAGCTGGAAGGAGATCAGCTGGTCGAACAGCGTGTCGACGACGGCGGTGCGGGCCTCCGACTTGTCGACGTCGAAGCCGATCATCTTCTGGAAGCGCGGATCGGTGAAGGGGTTGGGGTAGTCGGCGCCGGCCTTGGCGTAGACCGCCGGGTTGACCGGCAGGCGGCGGATGCCGGGCTCGAGCAGCACTTCCTGGCCAGTCGGCGAGAGCAGGAACTCGATGAAGGCCTCGGCCGCCGCCTTGTTCGGCGGGTTAGCGATGATGCCGACATTGGCCGGAACCACGGTGGTCACGCTCGGATAGACGAACTTGACCGGGAAGCCCGAGGCCTGGGCCGAGAAGGCAAAGAAGTCGATGACGATGCCGACGCCGACCTGGCCGGAATTGACCGCCTCTGGAACGCCGAAGGAGCGCTCGGTGATCGAGCGGAAATTGCCGGCCATCTCCTTGATGGTGCGCCAACCATTTTCCCAGCCCTCGCCCTGGAGGATGGTCTCGATGGTCAGGTGCGTCGTGCCCGAGCGGGCAGGCGAGGCGATCGAGACATGGTCGTAGAAGACCGGCTTGGCGAGATCCTGCCAGTCCTTGGGCTCGGGCAGCTTGTTGGCCTTGGCATAGCGGTCGTTCCACATGATGCCGTAGCCGGAGGCCGCGAAGCCGAAATAGAAGCCCTGCGGGTCGTTGATCGGATAGGAGCCGATCTTCTCGGGGATGCCGGCCGCCTTGGGCTTGTAGGCGGTGAGCAGCTTCTTGCCCTTCAGCACCTCGAAGGCGTCGGGCGCCGAGGCCCAGAACAGGTCCACCTGGTTGTTGGCCTTGGTTTCCTCGACATATTTCACGCCGGCATTGGTGTTGCGGTTCTGGACCTCGAGGGTGACGCCGGGAACCGCCTTCTCGAAGGCCTTCTTGATGGGGTCGGTGACGTCCTTGGAGAAGGAAGTGACGACGGTGACCTTGCCGGCGAGCGCCTGTGCGACGGCGATGGTCGCGAACGATGCGCTCAGCGACAGACCGAGGGTGGCCGCCAGCGCGGCCCTGCGATTGAGCATGGTTTCCTCCAGGACAGTTTCTTCAGCTCGACGTCGAGGCCGATGCGTCCTGGACAGCAACTGCGATGCCAACCATGGGCATCGTTGAAATCATTCGGGAATCCGACGGGATGTTACCGGATGGGCGCAATTCCGGGGTTACTCCGGTAACCTGCCGGCGGGGCCGATGGGTCAGCTCGGTAACATGAGCGCGGTGGCCCGAGCCCGGTAACCTGGTCGCTCAGTCGGCGAGTGCGGCGGAGCCGCCGAGCCCGTAGCGCCGCATTTTCAGGTAGAGCGTCTTGCGGGTGATGCCGAGGGCTGCGGCGGTGATGCCGATGCGCCCGCCATGACGCTTCAGCGCGGCGCCGATCACCTCCGCCTCCGCCAGCGCGACCTCCTCCTCCAGCGTCCGCTCGACACCGCCGGGCGCGGAGACAGTGGCATCCTCGAACTCCTCGTCCATGCCGAGCAGGCTGCGTTCGGCGGCATTGCGCAATTCGCGGACATTGCCGGGCCAGTCCTGCCGCGAAAGGCGCTGCAGGAGATCGCGCCCGAGCGGCGGCGCGGAGCGGCCGACGCGCGCTGCCGCCAGCGCCAGGAAGTGCCGGAACAGCATCGGGATGTCCTCGCGCCGGTCGCGCAGCGGCGGCAGGCGCAAGGTCACGACATTGAGCCGGTAGACCAGGTCCTCGCGGAAGCCTCCCGCCTTGGCGAGGGCAGCGAGGTCGGCCTTGGTCGCAGCGACGATGCGGATGTCGACGGCGATCTCGCGATTGGAGCCAAGTCGCTCGATGCGGCGCTCCTGCAACGCCCGAAGCAGCCGGACCTGCGCGGCCATCGGCATGGATTCGATCTCGTCGAGGAAGAGCGTGCCGCCGCTGGCATGCTCGATCTTGCCGATCCGGCGCTCGCGGGCGCCGGTGAAGGCGCCGGCCTCGTGGCCGAAGAGCTCACTCTCGATCATGGTCTCGGGGATGGCGCCGCAGTTCACGGCGACGAAGCGGCCGGCGCCGCGTTTGCCGAGATCGTGCAGGGCGCGCGCCGCGACCTCCTTGCCGGTTCCGGTCTCGCCGAAGAGCAGCACGTCAGTGTCGGCGTCGGCGAGCAGCGCGAGCCGGCCGCGCAGCTTGGCGATGGCCGGCGAACTGCCGACCAGCCGGGCGGCCCAGGGGTCCTCGGGCGTGACGCCGGCGCGCAGCGAGCGGTTCTCGATGATCAGCCGGCGATACTCGCTGGCGCGCCTCACCGTCTCGATCAGCAGCACGGGGTCGGCCGGCTTCTCGACGAAATCCCAGGCGCCGTCGCGGATCGCCTTCACCGCCATCGGCACGTCCGCATGGCCGGTGATCAGGACGACCGGAATCTCGGCGTCGATCGCGGTCACCGCCGCCAGCAGCCCGAAGCCGTCGCGGCCGGGCATGCGGACATCGCTGACGAGGACGGCTGCGCTGTCGCGGTTGAGCAGTGCGAGTGCAGCATCGCCGGAGCGCTTGGCGACGACCTCGAAACCATCGAGCTCCAGCGTCAGACGCCAGGCTTCGAGAACCTCGGCGTCGTCATCGACGAGGATGACCTTCGGGGCGCTCATACGTTCGTATCCAATGGGGCCATGACATGGGTGGTCGTGCCCTCGAGCGTGATCAGGAAACGCGTGCCCTTCGGCCCTGTTTCCGCCACGGCGAGGGTGCCGCCCAAATCCTTGATGATGTTGTAGGAAAGCGAGAGGCCGAGGCCGAGGCCGGAGCCGACCGGCTTGGTCGTGAAGAACGGGTCGAAGATCCGCTCCAGATGCGGGCGGTCGATGCCGGGGCCGCTATCCTCGACCCAGAGCTCGACGCTGCGGCCACGCCGCTGCGCGCCGATCGTCAGCGTCGCGCCAGGGCGACCGGCGACGGCGTCGAGCGCGTTGGCGACGAGGTTGACCAGCACCTGCTCCAGCCGGATTTCCTCGGCGTGGACGTACAGCCGGCTCGACGGCAGTTCGCGCTTCAGCGTCACGCCTTCGGCCTCGAGCCTTGGTTCGAACAGTGAGAGCGCGGTTTCGAAGACCTCGCCGACCTCGACCGGGGCGAGCACGACACCGGGCTTGCGGGCGAAGCGCCGCAGATGCGCGATCAGCTCGGCGGCGCGGGTCGTCAGCGCCTGGATCCGGGCGAGGGCCTGGCGGGCATCGTCCGGCCGGTCGCGTTCGAGCAGCAGCGCACCGTTATGGGCATGCGAGCGGATCGCGGCGAGCGGCTGGTTGAGCTCATGGCTGAGCCCCGCCGCCATTTGCCCGAGGGCCGCGAGCTTGGCGGCCTGGATCAGGTCGTCGCGCGTCTGGCGGAAGACCGCGAGCGCACGGGCGAGATCGCCGAGCTCGTCATTGCCGGCCTTGGGCAGGACGGCGGAGGACTGGCCGCTGGCGATGCTGGTTGCGGCCTCGGTCAAGACGCGCAGCCGCGCCACGAGGTGGCGGCGGACATAGAACCAGCCGATCAGCAGTGCGCCGAGCAGCGAGGCGGCGGCGATCGCCAGCAGCAGATTGCGCCCAAGCAGGATCGCCTCGGCCGAGCGCTCGGCGGCGGCCTTCGCCACGGCCTCGGTGCGCTGGACTTCCTGAGAGACAAGCGCGCCGAGCTCGGTGACGAGGCGCCGGCTCTCGAAGATCAGCCGCTGCGCGTCGGCCAGCGCGGCCAGTTCGGCCCGCTTGATCCCCGGCAGGCCGGCCGTCGTGTCGGCGAGGCCGATCAGGCGCTGGGTGATCTGCCGGACGGTGATGGTGTCGGCCCAGCCGGCGAGGGCCTTGGCTTCGACCTCGAGCTGGTCGACGGCTTCGCCGATGACATGGCCGGTCTGCTCCATGTCTTCGCGGGTTCGTACCGCGCCGAGGCGGCCGAAGAGCCCGACGATCAGGTTCGCCTGGGCGTTCAGCGTCATCAGGGCTTCGCTCTTGCGCGTCTCCTCGCGGATGGCGTTGGGACGGCCCGCTGCGGGGGCTTCGCTGCCCGCCTGCCCGAGCGCGGTCTCGATGTTGAAGCGGGCGTCGTCGGTCAGTGGCTCGATCTCGTCGAGCAAATCGGCCTGGAGCCAGCGCAACTCCTCGCCGATGGCCCGGTTGCGCTCGCCGAGCGGAAAACGGCGCTCGGAGACGGCGTCGATCGCCGCGAGATTGCCGCGGATCGCGGCCGCCACCGCCGACAAGGCCGGCACGTCGAAGCCGCCCAGCTTGCGCTCGGAGAGGACGCGGTCGAGCTCGTCCAGGCGCTCGCCGACCGCGCGCCGGCTGCGCTCATAGACGTCGCGTCGCTCGGCATTGGCGAGCTCCGGCACGGCCGAGATCACGCGCGCGCTGGCTTCGGAGAGCCGGGCCGCGGAGGCGAGGCCCGGCAGGTGGTCGCGGGCGATGGCGGCGAGTTCCTTGCTCAGCCGCTCATAGGAGATGACGCCGACGATGCCGGCGCCGACGGCGAACAGCCCGACCCCGAGGAAAGCGGCGATCAGGCGGCCGCCAATGCCGAAACGCCTGCCGGACCAGAAGCGTCTCACGGCCGCCCTCCGGCGAGCCCGTCTTCGCCGCCGGTCCAGCCGACGGCGGCAAGCCGCTCGGTCGCCCGGCGCAGAGCATCGGCAGCCTCCGCGGCATGGCTGGCGATGGCGCCGCGGATCTGTGCCTCGATCCGGGCCTGCGCTTCGGGTGCGGCGATGCCGCGCGGGACGCGCACGAGATTGCGGAAGCGCTCCGGCTGCTCCAGCTCGGCGGCGGTGACGGGCGGGCGGGTCAGCGCGGCGCGGGCCTGCGTCAGGAGCCGGGCGGTCTGCTCATCGGGATGGCTGAGCAGGGCAGCCTCCATCGCCTGGAGGCTGCGCCAGAGCCTTGCATGCTCGGCGCGGCGGAAGGTGATCCACTCGTCGAAGATGATGTTGACCAGCTCGTAGCGGCTGGCCGACAGGCCGGCATCGAAGCGGGTCTTGCTGAACAGGCCTGCAGTGTCCGAGAGATGCGGCGGCGTCTCGTCCGGCCCATAGGCGGCCGGGGAGACGGCGAGGCGGCCGATCTTGGGTTCGCGCAGCAGCCTCTGGCCTTCCGGCGACAGCACGAAGTCGACGAAGAGCTCGGCCTCCTTGGGATTGGGCGAGGTTGCGAGGCGTGCGATGCTGGCCGGCGCGAACAGGGTTTCCTCGGGCAGTACGAAGCGGTTGGCCTCACCTTCGGCGGCGCCGGAATCCGTCAGGAAATCGATGGAAATGCCGATGCCGAAGCGGCCGCGCGCGACGCCGGCGGTGACGCCGAAGCTGCGCGCGGTGAGCGTTGCGAGATTGCCGCCGATCGCCGACCAGAGTGCCCAGCCGCGCTCCCAGCCGAGCGATTGCAGCAATGCCTCGACCATCAGATGGGTGGTGCCGGACCGGGCCGGCGAGGTCAGGCCGATATGGCCGGCATAGGCGGGGGCGGCTAGATCCGACCAGTTGCGCGGTACCGGCAGATTGCGGGCGGCGAGATAGCCGGGATTGTAGACCAGTCCGTAGCCGGAAATGGCGAAACCGAGATAGCGGCCGGCGGGGTCGTTGACCGGGTAGCCGGCGATGGTCTCGGGCGCGCCGGTCGCGCGCGGCTGCAGCTGCGCCAGCAGCCCGGCCTGCTTCAGAAGCTCGAAGGCATCGGGCGCCGAGGCCCAGAACAGATCGGTCTCCGGCCGCTTCTGGGCGTGGATGTCGGCGAGCGCTGCGGTCGTCTTGCGCTGGACGATCTCGACAGCGATGTCGGGATGGCGGGCGCGGAAGGCGGTGCGGAACGGCTCGAAGAAGGACGGTGGGAACGAGGTGATGACCTGGACGCGGCGCGCCTCCGCCGGCCCGGCGGCGAGCCAGCCGAAGACGGAAAGGGCAAGCCAGAGAGAAAGGGCGCGGCGGCTCATCGAACCGTCATATAGCCGGGAAATCGGCCCGCATAGATCGGCAACGCGACCGCTCTGCGAGAGGAAGGGCCGCCGGCGGCGGCCCCTCGGTCGTCTGGCGCCGCCTCACTTCACATGCAGGAGGACCGCGCCTTCCAGGACGGTGGGAGCGCCGACGCCGGTATTGGCGGCGTGCTCCTTGATCCACTCCTTCGCCTTCTTGAGGCTCTCATCGGTGCCGGCCTTGTCCTTGCAGACCGTGACGGAGACCCCGCCATCGGCGGTGCGGATCAGCGCGTAGTTCGAGAAGCCCGTCACCGTCCGCATCAGCTTCTCGACGTCGGCCTTGCGCTTCTCGAGCAGGTCGAAAAGCTCCTTGGCGCCCTTGCCGGAATAGGTTCTGACGATCGCGTGCATGGCCAGTCCTCCCTTCAAGGCCCCGCCAGCCGCGACAGCTATGCGCCTCCGCGCAACGCTTGCCAATTCAAGATGACGCAAGGGAGGGTGCTTTGGCCCGGGCGGGCCTTGCTCCGGCGAGGTAGCCCATTCGCTCCGCACAGGGCGGCAAGGCGAAAGAACCGGTGAGACAGCGCAGCATGCAGTTGCGGCAGTCATGAAACTGTCACACAAGCTGCCGGCAATTCGGCTTGTTTTTCGCTGCGACGAGGGCAGCGAGGCTGGCCATGCGATCACGACGAGGTGCGCGGTGCTCGGCTGGTTCCAGAAGCTGCTTCCGAAAGAACCCAAGTTCTTCGATCTGTTCGAGGCGCATGCGGTCCCGCTGGTGGCCGGGGCGAAGGCGCTGGATGCGCTGCTCTCCGGGCGGATGCCGGTAGAGGCCGGCTGTGCCGAGATCTTCAAGCAGGAGGATCTGGCCGACGAGGTCGCCGGCGAGGTCATGCTGGAGACGGGGCGCAGCTTCATCACCCCGTTCGACCGCGGCGACATCGAAGAGCTGATCGGCTCGATGGACGATGCCATCGACCAGATGAAGAAGACCGCCAAGGCGATCGCGCTCTACGAGGTCGAGGCTTTCGAGCCCGGCATGGCCGAGCTCGGCGCGGTGATCGTGCAAGCTTCGGAGCGTGTCGCCGTCCTGCTGCCGATGCTGCGGGACATCAAGAAGCATGCGATCGCGATCGGAGCCCTCGCCAAGGAGATCGGCGCGATCGAGGAGCATTCCGACGAAATCCATGGCGACGGCCTGAAGGCGCTGTTCCGGGCGCATCGGGGCGGCGACGCCATGGGCTTCATCGTCGGTGCCGAGATCTACGACCATCTCGAAAAGGTGGTCGACCGGCTCGAGGACGTCGCCAAGCGGGTCAGCCGCATCGTCCTCGAACATCTCTAGGCGGCACGCGCCGTGGACCTTTCGAGCGTCGCCACCGCCCTGATCTTCCTGATCGCCGTCGCGCTACTGTTCGACTTCCTGAACGGCCTGCACGACGCAGCGAATTCGATCGCCACCATCGTCTCGACGCGGGTGCTGGCGCCGCAATGGGCGGTGTTCTGGGCCGCCTTCTTCAACTTCATCGCCTTCATGTTCTTCGGGCTGCACGTCGCCCAGACCGTCGGCTCGGGCATCATCCAGGCGGCGATCGTCGACGACCGGGTGATCTTCGGGGCGCTGACCGGCGCGATCGCCTGGAACGTGCTGACCTGGATCGCCGGCATTCCGTCGAGCTCCTCGCATGCGCTGATCGGCGGTCTCGTCGGGGCGGGGCTCGCCAAGGCGGGCTTCTCCTCGATCGTCTGGTGGGGGCTCGGCAAGACCTTCGTCGCGATCTTCATGTCGCCGGCGATCGGCTTCGCGCTGGCGCTGCTGCTCGTGCTGATCGTCTCCTGGAGCTTCCTCAAAGTCGCGCCGATCAAGGCCGACAGCACCTTCCGGGCCCTGCAATTCGTCTCCGCCTCGCTGTACTCGCTCGGCCATGGCGCCAATGACGCGCAGAAGACGATGGGCATCATCGCCGTGCTGCTGTTCTCGCACGGAATGATGGGCGACACCTTCTCGGTGCCGTTCTGGGTGGTGATCTCCTGCCAGGCGGCGATGGCGCTCGGCACGCTCTGCGGCGGCTGGCGCATCGTCCACACCATGGGCTCGAAGATCACCAGGCTGACGCCGCAGCAGGGCTTCTGCGCCGAGACCGGTGGGGCGATCACCCTGTTCATGGCAACCTATCTCGGCATCCCCGTCTCGACGACGCACACCATCACCGGCGCGATCATCGGCGTCGGCGCCGCTCGCCGGATGGCGGCGGTGCGCTGGGGCGTGGCGCGCGGCATCGTCTTCGCATGGATCGTGACGATGCCGGCGGCGGGCGCGATCTCGGCCGCGGCCTATTTCCTGTCTGGCTACTTCCTGACCGGGCGCTGAGGGCGGCGAGGCACCGCGAGCCTCAGGGCAGGTTCTCGCGCAGCACGATCTCGGTGCTCGGCCGGCTCGTGCCCTCGGTCGCAGGACGCCCGGCGCGCAGATTGGCGAAGATCGAGACGCAGGTCATCAGCGTCGCCTGTGGGTGCTGGGTGATCACCGCGTCCATGGTGCCGTCGATCAGCAGCGCCCGGGTGTCGGGCGTCAGGCCATGGCCGACGAAGACGACCTCATGCTGGCGCCCGGCCTCCTTCAGAGCCCGGCTGATGCCCTCGGCGGCGCCGCCGATATTGTAGATGCCGGCGAGGTCCGGATGCTGCGCCAGCAGGGTCTTGGTCTGCCGGTAGTTCTGGCCCTCGTCGTCATGGCCCTCGCGTAGGCCGACGACCTCGATCGCTGGATAAAGCTCCTGGAACAGGTGCAGGAAACCCATCTCGCGCTCCTCATGGGCGCGATAGCTCAGGCTGCCGGCGATCATCGCGACCTTGGCCGGGCGGCGGCCGATGAAGCGGGCGACAAGGTAACCGGCAGTTCGCCCGGCCGAGCGGTTGTCGAGCCCGACATAGGCGACGCGGCGGCTGTTGGCGATGTCGGAGATCAGCGTCACGGTCGGCACGCCGCGCTCGGCGAGGCCGTCGACCGCCTCGCGCACGGAAGGGTGCTCGAGCGCCATGAAGGCGATGCCGTCGACGTCGCGCGCCGACTGGCGCAGATGCTGGGCGAGGAGCTCGGGCTTGAAGCTCTCGATGTATTCGACCCTGGCGCGCATGTTGAACGAGGCGAGCTGGTCCTGCGCGCCGGCGATCTGTCGGCCGAGCAGGGTCAGGAAGCGATTGCTGCCGGCCGGCAGCAGGAAGGCGAGTTTAAGCGGCCGCAGCGCGCTGGCGGGGAGGGCGCCCTCCATGACGTAGCCGAGCTCGCCGGCCGCCTTGAGCACGCGCTGTACCGTCACCGCACGGACGCCGGGCCGCTGGTTCAGCACCCGGTCGACAGTCGCGGTCGAGACACCGGCGAGTTTCGCGACATCCTCGACACGGGCCATCTGGCGGCGCCGCGGTGCAGCATCCGGACCGGTGTCCTGGGCTTCCGCGAGCTTTGAGGTCGCGATGTTCATTCAATCAAAAACCATCACAGAATGAGCTTGATGACCATCAGACGTGATTTCTATCCTGAGTGCAAGACGCTCAAGAGCAATCAAATCGCATCAAGCGAAACTGGGAGGACATCATGACTGGACTGACCCGCCGCGCTGCGTTGCAAAGCCTTGCCGCCGTTCCCGCAGCTTCGCTGATCGGCATGCCGATGATCGCGCGGGCCGCCGAGATCGAGCTGAAATACGGTAACAACCTGCCGCTCAGCCACCCGCTCAACATTCGCGCCCAGCAGGCGGCGGAGCGTGTCGCCAAGGAGACCAACGGCCGGGTCGAGATCAAGATCTTCCCGAACAACCAGCTCGGCGGCGACACCGACATGCTGAGCCAGGTCCGCAATGGCGGCATCACCTTCTTCACGCCGTCGGCGCTGGTGATCGCGACGCTGGTCCCGGTCGCGGCGATCAATGCGGTCGGCTTCGCCTTCGCCGATTACGACCAGGTCTGGAAGGCGATGGACGGGCCGGTCGGCGCCCATGTCCGCGCCGCGATCGAGAAGGTGAACCTCTATGCCTTCGAGAAGATGTGGGACAACGGCTTTCGCCAGATGACGACCTCGGGCAAGCCGATCGAGCAGGCCGCCGACATGGCTTCGCTGAAGATTCGCGTGCCGGTTTCGCCGCTCTCGATCTCGATGTTCAAGGCGCTCGGCGCCGCCCCCGCCAGCCTGCAGTTCTCTGAGGTCTACTCGGCGCTGCAGACCAGGGTGGTCGACGCGCAGGAGAATCCGCTGCCGATCATCCAGGTCGCCAAGCTGTTCGAGGTGCAGAAGCACTGCGCGATTTCGAACCATATCTGGGACGGGTTCTGGTTCATCGCCAATGGCCGCGCCTGGCGCGGCCTGCCGCCCGACATCCAGAAGATCGTCGCCTCAGCCATCAACGATGCCGGTGTCGCGCAGCGCGGCGACATCAAGAGCCTGAACGAAACCGTGCAGGCCGATCTGCAGTCGAAGGGGCTTTCCTTCAACAAGACCAATCCGGACAGCTTCAGGGCCAAGCTGCGCGAAGGCGGGTTCTACAAGGAATGGCAGGAGCGCTTCGGCGCCGAGGCCTGGGGTCTGCTCGAAGGCGCGGTCGGCAAGCTCGCTTGAGCGAGCCGACCCATCGGATCAAGGTCATCCCGGGCCTCCCCGTGATCCCTGGGATGACCACGAATAGGTAAGAAGGAAATCGCCATGGCCGGGCACATCGCCTTGATGCCGACGCAGGCCATGCCTGCGACGGGCCTCGGACGCTTCGTCGGCCGGCTCGACCATGCGATCGGCTCGCTGGTCGAGGCGATCGCGGCCGTGCTCGTCCTTGCCGAGATCGTCATCCTCGGCGCTGGCGTCACCGCCCGCTACGCCTTCCACGCCCCGCTGGTCTGGTCGGACGAACTGGCGTCGATCCTGTTCCTCTGGCTTTCCATGCTCGGCGCGGTCGTCGCGCTCCGGCGCGGCGAGCATATGCGGATGACCGGCCTCGTCTCCCGCGTCGGGCCGCAGGCGCGCATCCTGCTGGAAGCGCTCGCGATCACTGCCGCGATCGCCTTCCTGGTGATGATCCTGCCGGATGCGCTGGACTATGCCGAGGAGGAGCGCTTCATCGTTACGCCGGCGCTGGAGATCGCCAATAGCTGGCGCGCCGCGGCGCTGCCGATCGGCATCGTCCTGATGCTGTTCGCCGCCTTCTGCCGGCTGCTGCGCTTCGGCTCCTGGAAGACAGTCGTGCTGGCGGCCGGGATAACCGTGGCGCTGGTCGCCTTGCTGTGGCTGCTCGGCCCGGTGCTCAAGCCGCTCGGTAAGCTCAACCTTCTGATCTTCTTCGTCGGCATCGTCGCGGCGAACGTCTTCGCCGGCGTGCCGATCGCGTTCTCCTTCGCGCTCGCCACCTTCGGCTATCTCTCGCTGACGACCTCGACACCGATGATCGTCATGGTGGGTCGGCTCGACGAGGGCATGAGCCATCTGATCCTGCTCGCCGTGCCGCTCTTCATCTTCCTCGGCGCGCTGATCGAGATGACCGGCATGGCCCGCGCCATGATCCAGTTCCTGGCCTCGTTGCTCGGCCATGTCCGGGGCGGGCTCTCCTATGTGCTGGTCGGCGCGATGTATCTGGTTTCGGGCATCTCCGGCTCGAAGATCGCTGACATGGCTGCGATCGCGCCGGTGCTGTTCCCGGAGATGCAGAAGCGCGGCGCCAAGCCGGGCGACCTCGTCGCGCTGCTCTCGGCGACGGGCGCGCAGACCGAGACGATCCCGCCCTCGATCGTGCTGATCACCATCGGCTCGGTCACCGGCGTCTCGATCGCGGCTCTATTCACGGGCGGCATGCTGCCGGCTGTCGTGCTCGGCATCGCGCTCTGCTTCGTTGTCTGGCGGCGCAATAGGGCTGAGGACCTCAGCCACGTCACCAAATATTCGAAGCGCGAGATCGGCCGACTCTGCCTGATCGCGGCGCCGGCCATCGCGCTGCCCTTCGTGATCCGCGCTGCAGTGGTCGAGGGCGTCGCTACCGCGACCGAGGTCTCGACCATCGGCATCGCCTATGCCGTGCTGGCCGGCATCCTGATCTACCGCCAGTTCGATTGGCGCCGGCTGAAAGGCATGCTGGCCGACACCGCCTCGCTCACCGGCGCGATCATCTTTATCATCGGCTGCGCCACGGCGATGGCCTGGGGGCTGACGCAATCGGGCTTCTCGCAGGACCTCGCCAAGGTCATGGCGGCGGTGCCCGGCGGCACCTGGGGCTTCCTCGCCATCTCGATCGTCGCCTTCGTCATCCTCGGCAGCGTGCTCGAGGGTATCCCGGCGATCGTGCTGTTCGGCCCGCTGCTCTTCCCGATCGCCAAGCAGATCGGCGTGCACGAGGTGCACTATGCCATGGTCGTGATCTTCGCGATGGGCATCGGGCTTTTCGCGCCGCCCTTCGGCGTCGGCTATTACGGCGCCTGCGCGATCTCGAAGATCAATCCCGACGAGGGGTTGAAATACATCTGGGGCTATGTGCTCGCCCTCCTGGTCGGCCTCGTCATCGTCGCCGCCGTGCCGTGGATCTCCATCGGCTTCCTCTGATTCCCCTCTCGAAAGCGAAAGACCAAAATCATGAGCCGCTTCTTCGGCCAGATCCGCCAGGCCGGCTATGTCGTCCCCGATATCGAGGCGGCGATGGATTACTGGAGCCGGGTGCTCGGCGTCGGGCCGTTCTTCTACAATCCGAAGGTGCCGATCAAAAACTACCGGTACAAGGGCGAGGAGTACGAGCCGCATAACTCGGTGGCGCTCGCCAATTCCGGCCCGCTGCAGATCGAATTGATCCAGTGCCGCAACGCGGTGCCGTCCATGTACAAGGACTTCACCGATGCCGGGCATACCGGCCTGCAGCATGTGGCCTATTGGACCTCGGACTACGACGCCGACATGGAGCGGCTGCTGGCCGAGGGCTTCAAGCCGGTGATGTCGGGCGAGGTCGGCGAGCGCGGCCGCTTCGTTTATTTCGACACCCACTACCATCCCGGCACGGTGATCGAGCTTTCCGAGGTCGCCGGTCCCAAGGGCGAGATGTTCCGCCTGATCCGCGAGGCGGCGGACAACTGGGACGGCAAGGACCCGGTGCGGCCTTTCCCGGATCTGAGCAGGCTCTAAAGTCTTCGCCCTGGCTCTGCTGTCGTCCCGGGCGACCGCAGGGAGACCCGGGATCCATGCCTGAGCCTCACCGATAGACGCTCAGGCATGGGTCCCGGATCGGCGCCGCCAAAGGCGGCTTGTCCGGGACGACCGCCATGGTGAGTATAGCGACATGTCCGCAGCCGACCGTTTCGAAGCCTCCTATCTGATCGAGACGCCGCTCGACCCGCGCAAGGTCGCGGAGGTGATGGCTGGCGAGCAGTCCTGTGGCACCTTCACCCGCGTCGCCGGGGAGACCGACGCATTGCGCGAGCGGGCGCGGGCGGTCGTCAGCCATGTCGCGGTTCTGGAGACCGCGGACGAGCCCAGCCTTCCCAATGCCTGGTTGGACCGCAAGGGTGTCACCGGGCCGTGGCGGCGGGCGCGCGTCACGATCTCCTTTCCGGTCGACAATGTTGGCGCCAATCTCGCGACGCTGGCTTCGATCGTCGCCGGCAATCTCTACGATCTCGGCGAGGTCACCGGCCTGAGGCTCGACACGATCACGCTGCCCTGGTCCTTCCGCCGACGCTTCGCCTTGCCGGCGCAGGGCATTGCCGGAACGCGCCGGCTCGCCGGCGTCGCCAGCGGGCCGCTGGTCGGCTCGATCATCAAACCCAATGTCGGGCTCAGTGCCAGCGAGACGGCCGAGCTGGTCGCGAAGCTCTGCGCGGCCGGGCTCGACTTCATCAAGGATGACGAGATCTGCGCCAACCCGGTGCATGCGCCGCTCGCAGAGCGCGTGCCGGCGGTGATGGCGGCGGTGCGGCGCCATCAGGACCGGACTGGCAAGGCGGTGATGATCGCCTTCAACATCACCGACGAGACCGATGCGATGCGTCGCCATGCCGATCTGGTGGCGCGCGAGGGCGGATCCTGCGTGATGGCGAGCCTGAACTGGTGCGGCTTCTCCGCTATCGAGACCCTGCGGCGCTCGACCGATCTCGCTTTGCACGGGCATCGCAACGGCTATGGCGCGATCTCGCGCCATCCGCTGCTCGGCATCTCCTTCCAGGCCTATCAGACGCTTTGGCGCCTCGCCGGGGTCGACCACATGCATGTCCACGGCGTGCAGGGGAAGTTCGCGCAGGAGGACGAGGAGGTCGTCTCCTCGGCGCGCGACTGCGTGACGCCGCTGACCGACGGCGCCGATGACCGCGTCATGCCGGCTTTCTCCTCGGGGCAATGGGCCGGGACGGCGCAGCCGACCTTCGACGCGATCGGCCATGCCGACCTGCTCTTCATGGCGGGCGGCGGTATCCTCGCCCATCCCGGCGGGCCGGCGGCCGGCGTCGCCAGCATCCGCCAGGCCTGGGAGGCAGTGGCCGGCGGCGTGCCGGTCGCGGAGGCGGCGCAGCGGCACCCGGAACTGAAGCAGGCGCTCGACTTCTTCGGCGCGGCGGCGGGCTGAGCTGTCATGGCCGGAACGCTGCCTCGCTACGCCTGGTATGGCGACGATTTCACCGGCTCGACCGATACGCTCGCGGTGCTGGCCGAGGGCGGGCAGAAGGCGCTGCTCTTCCTGCGCATTCCGACGCCGGAGCAGCTCGCCCAAGCCGGTGACCTCGACGCGCTCGGCATCGCCGGCGCGACGCGGGCGATGGCCCCCGAGGCGATGGCGGCCGAACTCGACCCGGCCGGGCGCTTCTTCGCCGGGCTCGGAATCGCGCTGCTTCATTACAAATGCTGCTCGACCTTCGACAGCGCGCCGCATCTCGGCAGCATCGGCGCGGCGGTGCGGGCGCTGCAGCCGCATTTTCCCAACAGCCTCCTGCCGATCATCGGCGGCCAACCCAATCTCGGCCGCTACTGCCTGTTCGGCAACCTCTTCGCCGCCGCGGGCACGGGCGGCACCGTGCACCGGATCGACCGGCACCCGACGATGAGCGTCCATCCGGCGACGCCGATGGGCGAGGCCGATCTGCGCCTGCACCTCGCGGCACAGGGGCTCGGCGAGGTCGGGCTGGTCGATTACCGCAGCTATGGCGATCCGGGTGGCCTCGCGACACGTCTGGCCAACGGCGCCGGCCCGCTGCTCTTCGACATTGCGCGCGTCGAGGATCTCGCCGTGGCTGGCCGGGCGATCGCCGCATGGGCAGCGCCCGCTCCCATGCTCGTCGTCGGCCCGAGTTCGGTCGCGCAGGCGCTGGCGGGAACGCCGCTGCTCGGCCGTCGCGAGAAAGCGAGCTGCGCTGCGACAACGCCGAAGCCGTCAGGCCCGGTGCTCGCGCTGGTCGGCAGCCTCTCGCCGGTGACGCGGGCGCAGGTCGAGGCCGCTTCGGGCTATGCCCGGATCGCCGTCGACCCGGTGCGATTGCTCGGCGAGGTCGGCCATGCGGTAGAGCTCGCGGCCGAGGCGCAGCGGCTCCTGCGGCAAGGCGACGTCATGCTGGTCACCGATCGCCCGGTGCGCGCGCCGGGCGATACCTCGAAAGTGGCGGCGGCGACGGGCGAATTGCTGCGAGCCATCGTCGCCGAGGCCGCGATCGGGCGGCTGGTGGTGGCCGGCGGCGATACCTCTACGCTAGCCGTGCGCATGCTCGACATCTGGGGACTGTCGCATCGCGCAGCTCTGGTCCCGGGCGCGCCGCTCTGCCGCGCCCATAGCGACGATCCCCGGCTCGACGGGATCGAGATGGTGCTGAAGGGCGGCCAGATGGGGCCGCCCGACTTCTTCGCGCTGGTCGCCGGGCGCTGACGCGCCCGGACCGGAGACCTAGAAAGCGACCTTGTCGGCGCCCTTGAGCTGGAGCTGCTCGCGGGCATCGTCCGGGGTTGCGATCTCGAGGCCGAGGCCCTCGACGATCTGGCGGGCGGCACGGACCTGGTCGGCATTGGACTTGGCGAGCTGGCCCGGTCCGAGCCAGAGCGAGTCTTCCAGGCCGACGCGCAGATTGCCGCCCATCGCCACCGCCATCGCCGCGATCGGGAGCTGGTGGCGGCCGGCGCCGAGCACCGACCAGTGATAGTCGTCCCCGAAGAGCCGGTCGGCCGTGCGCTTCATGTGCATGACGTCTTCCGGGTGCGGGCCGATGCCGCCGAGCAGGCCGAAGACCGACTGGACGAAGAAGGGCGGCTTCACCAGCCCGCGATCGACGAAATGCGCCAGCGTGTAGAGATGGCCGATATCGTAGCACTCGATCTCGAAACGCGTGCCGTTCTCGGCGCAGGTGGTCAGGATATTGGCGATGTCCTTGAAGGTGTTCTTGAAGACGCGATCGTCCGAGCCTTCGAGATAGGGGCGCTCCCAGTCGTGCTTGAACTCCTTGAAGCGGTTCAGCATCGGGTAGAGCCCGAAGTTCATCGAGCCCATGTTGAGCGAGGCGACCTCGGGCTTGAAGTGGGCGCAGGGCTTCAGGCGTTCCTCGACCAGCATGGTCGGCGCGCCGCCGGTGGTGATGTTGATGACGCAGTTCGAGCGCTGCTTGATCACCTTGAGGAAGGGCTCGAAGGCCTCGGGCGACTGGTCGGGCTGGCCGGTCTTCGGATTGCGGGCGTGGACGTGGACGAGGGCCGCGCCGGCCTCGGCCGCGCCGACGGCGGCGTCGATGATCTCATCGGGCGTCACCGGCAGATAGGGCGACATGGAGGGAGTGTGGATCGCGCCGGTGACGGCGCAGGTGATGATGACTTTGCGGTTCTTCGCCATGGTCGGGGCTCCGGTCGAGGCAGATGGGATCAGTATGGCGTCAGGTCGTCATTGCGAGGAGGCGTGAGCCGAAGAAGCAATCCAGGGGCGGCAGGGCGTAGCGGCAAGTCCTCCTGGATTGCTTCGCTGCGCTCGCAATGACCGAAGCCTTTCAGTCCGGCTTGCGCTGCGAGGCGCGCTTGTGCGCCTGCAGCGAGGCGAGGCGGCTGTCGCGCCAGTCGCTCAGGCGTTTGACGCGCTCTGCCTCCTGCGCGCCGCGCCATTCGCGCATGACCTCGGCGACCGTCTCCGGCTTGAACGGATTGCCGAGCCCCTCCGAGGATTTGACCATGCGGTCGAGCGACTCGGAATAGCGGGCGCAGTAATCGGGAATGCCGCCCGGCGCGTTGAGCTCGATGGTCTCGAACGGGCCCATGAAGGACCAGCGCAGGCCGAGCCCGTCGCGGATCGTCTTGTCGACATCCTCGGCGCTGACGACGCCCTCGCCGACCAGGCGGAAGGACTCGGCCAGCAGCACCGCCTGGAGCCGGTTGAGCACGAAGCCAGCCTTCTCCTTGCGCAGGGTGATCGGCACCTGGCCGGCCTGCTCGTAGATCCGCTTGGCCTCGGCGACGACAGCCGGATCGGTCCAGGGCGCCGGGGCGAGCTCGACGATCGGCACCAGATGCGGCGGGTTGACCGGATGGGCGACGAGGCAGCGGGAGCGTCCCGGCAGCGCTTCGGAAAAGGCCGAGGCCATGATGAAGGAGGTCGAGGAGGCGAGAATAGCGCCCGCCGGTGCGAGCCGGTCCATCTCCGCGAACAGCTCGCGCTTCGCCTCGACCGTTTCGGGACCGTTCTCCTGGGCGAGGGCGATGTCCTTAAGCGCATCGGCGAGGTCGGCCGCGACACGGATGCGGGCGAGGGCCCCCTTGGGATCGTCGACCAGCCCGTGGCCGGCGAGTTCCTCGAGATTGGTGCCGATATGGGCGCGCGCCGCCTGAGCGGCCTCGTGCTTGAGATCATAGAGCGCGACCTCGAAGCCATGGCTGGCGAAGACGGTGGCCCAGGCGCGGCCGATCAGGCCCGAGCCGACGATGGCGATCTTGGTCATAAGGCGATGTTCCGGGTGGGAGCGTGGGGGCGAGAGCAATTGCCGTCATTCTCGGACGAAGCGAAGCGTAGACCCGAGAATCTCCTGAAAGAGATGTTCGGGTCTACGCCCGAGCATGACGCGTTACGCGAGTTCGTCACAGCCAAAGCACCTGCCGGCGCAGCGCCAGATCCTGGCTCAGCGCCCGCGAGGGGCCGGTATGGGTGACCTGGCCGCGTTCGAGTACGACGGTGCGGTCCGAGAGCGCGAGCGCGAGATCGAGATGGTGGTCGACGATCACGATGGCGATCTCCCGGCGCAGCTTGTCGAAGGCCTCGAACAGTTCCTCGACGACGGCGGGCGCCAACCCCTCGAACGGCTCGTCGAGCAGCAGCACCCTGGTATCGCCGGACAGTGCCCGGGCCACAGCCACCATCTGCTGTTCGCCGCCGGAGAGGTAGTCCGCAGGGGAATGCCAGCGCTGCTTGATGCGCGGGAAGAAGGAGAAGATCTTCTCGTCCTCCCAGCGCACGCCATTGCCGGTGATGCGGCGCAGGCGGCCGAGCTCCATATTGTCCTTGACGCTCATGCCGGCGAACAGGCCGCGCCCCTGCGGGACATAGGCGATGCCGGCGCGTGCGATCCTGGCAGGCGGCAGGCGGGCGATGTCGCCGCCGGCGAGCGTGATCGAGCCCTGCGCTGGCGGGGCGATGCCGGTGATCGTCTTGAGCAGGGTCGACTTGCCGGCGCCGTTGCGGCCGAGCAGGGCTACGATCTCGTTCTCGTGCACGTCGAGCGAGACCTGCCGCAGGATGTGGCTCTTGCCGTAGAAGGTGTCGACCTTGTCGAGGCCGAGCAGGACCTTGGAGCCGGCGGCGCTCTCGCGCGGTTTCTCGGCGAGGGCATGGGCACCCGAGCCGATATAGACTTCCTGCACCTTCGGCGAAGAGCGGGCGTCCTCGACCGTACCGTCGACCAGCACCGAGCCCTCGTTCATCACCGTGACATGGTCGGCGATGGCGAAGACGCGGTCGATGTCGTGCTCGACGAGCAGCACCGGCAGGTCGCGCGAGATCGACTTGATGAGATTGCCGACGCGCTCGCGCTCGGCGGCGGCGAGGCCTGCGAGCGGCTCGTCGAGCAGGAGCACGCGTGGGCTCGTCGCCAGTGCCAGCGACATGTCGAGCAAGCGCTGGCCGCCATAGCTCAGCGAACCGGCTTCCGCCGCCTCGATGCCGGAGAGGCCCATGGTCGAAATGACCTGGCGGGACTCGTCGTTGATCTTCTCGAGGGCACCCGCTGCCCTCCAGAAGCCGAAGCGTTCGGGCGCCCGCGCCTGCACGGCGAGGCGGACGTTTTCGGCGACGGAGAGCGTCGGGAACAGGTTGGTGATCTGGAAGGCGCGGCCGATGCCGGCCTGGGTGATCGCTTCGGGCGAGAGCCCGGCGATGTCGCGCTGGCGCAGGCGGACCTCGCCGCGATCGGGCGGGAACAGACCGGAGATCAGGTTGAAGGCCGTGGTCTTGCCGGCGCCGTTCGGGCCGATCAGCGCGTGCAGCTTGCGGTCGCGCATGGTGATGTCGACATTCTCGACCGCCTTGATGCCGCCGAAGCTCTTGGCGAGGCCGCTCGCTGCGAGGATCGTGCCGTCGCCGGCATCGGCCGGCTTCATGAAGGCCGGCAGCTCGACCGCCCCGGCCTTGCGGGCCGACATCGCGGCATCCTCGGCCGGAACCTTGCGGAAGGGCTTGAGCAGGCGCTGGCCGACGCCGACGAGGCCATCCGGCGAGAAGACGATGAAGGCGACGAAGAGCAGGCCGAACCAGAACAGCCAGTTCTCGGTGACGCTGGAGAGATAGTCGCGGAAGACGACGAAGAAGAGCGCGCCGAGCGCGGGGCCGAGGAAGGAGCGCATGCCGCCGATCACGACCATCGCCAGCAATTCGCCGGAGAAGGCGACCGAGATCGGCTCGGCCGAGGTCATGCGGTTGTTGAAGAGAAGGAGCGTGCCGGCGAGGCCTGTGAGCACCGCCGAAAGCGTGAAGGCGACGAGCTTGTAGCGGGTGGTGGCGTAGCCGAGGAAGCGGGCGCGCTGCTCGTTCTCGCGGATCGCGACGAGGACCGTGCCGACCGGCGAGCGATGGAAGCGCCAGAGACAGTAGACCACGCCGAAGCCGATCGTCGCGACCAGCATGTAGAAGGGCAGGGCGGTCTCGAAGTCGATGCCGGCAAAGAGCGGGCGCTTGATGCCGCCGAGCCCGTCCTCGCCGCCGGTGACCGAGGTCCAGCGGAAGGCGACCGAATAGATCATCGCGGTCAGCGCCAGCGTCAGCAGCGAGAAGTAGACGCCCCTGCGGCGCAGGATCAGTGCACCGAAGGTGACGGCGACGAGACCGACGAAGACAAGCGCCAGCAGGATCGGCAGCGCGAACTGGCCGGGCAGCCAGTTGCGCTGGATCAGGCCGGCCGCATAGGCGGCGAGGCCGAACCAGGCGCCATGGCCGAAGGAGACCAGGCCGGTGGTGCCGACGAGGATGTTCAGCGCCATGCAGGCGATGGCGAAGACGACGACCTCGGTGGCCGAGGTGGTGCCGAGGCCGATGGCATGCATCAGCGAGGGCAGGGCGGCCAGGCCGATGGCGGCGATGGCGAGCGGGAGATAGTCGCGTGCGGTCGGGTTCATCTCGGCCTCACTCGAAGCGCTGGATGCGCTCGCCGAACAGGCCGCGCGGACGGAAGAGGAGGACGAGCAGCATCATCAGGTAGATCACGGCCGTCGACCATTGCGTGAAGCCGAGGCCGATGGTGATGCCCTTGACGAGGCCGACCATGATGGCCGCGACGACGACGCCCCAGAAGGAGCCGAGCCCGCCGATGACGACGACGACGAAGGCCGGGGTGATGATCTCCTGGCCCATGGCGGGATGAATCGAATAGATCGGCGCCAGGAGCACGCCGGCAAGGCCGGCCAGGCCGATACCGATGCCGGCGATGGCCATCATGTAGGGCTGCAGGGAGATGCCGAGCGCGCCGACCATGTCGGGGTTCTGGACGCCGGCCCGCACGACGCGGCCGAAGGCGGTGCGCTGCAGCAGGAAC
The DNA here is from genome assembly GCF_032464875.1 of Allobosea rubneri. Taxonomy (NCBI): domain Bacteria; kingdom Pseudomonadati; phylum Pseudomonadota; class Alphaproteobacteria; order Hyphomicrobiales; family Alloboseaceae; genus Allobosea; species Allobosea rubneri. Next base: position 200,023 of record NZ_JAWDID010000003.1, on the reverse strand, counting down.
CAGAGGCCGATGACGCAGGCCGCCGCGATCAGCAGCAGCAAGGCACGGTAGCGAGAATAGATGAAGTCGCCGATGAAGATCTGGCCGCGCAGCTCAGGCGGGATCGAGAATGAGAGCGGCGGCGCACCGAAGATCATGCGCAGGGTCTGCTCGGCGACCATGGCGAGGCCGAAGGTCAGGAGCAGGGACAGGATCGGGTCCGAGCGGTAGAAGCGCTGGAACAGCCCGCGCTCGATGACGATGCCGAGCAAGGCGACGAGCACCGGCGAGGCGATGATCGCGCCGCCGAAGCCGATATGCGGCGCCAGCACGATCGTGAGATAGGCGCCGATCGCATAGAAGGCGCCGTGCGCGAGGTTGACGATGCCGCCTAGCGAGAAGATCAGCGACAGGCCGAGCGCGATCAGGAGGTAATAGACCCCGTCGAGCAGCCCGTTCAGCACCTGCTGGATGAAGAGGGTGAGCAAGGGAACGCCTTTGTCCGGGTTGCTGTCAGCTGCCTGAGGGGCGCGGGGAACCCTTCTCCCGTGTGGGAGAAGGGCAGGGATGAGGGCCTGCCCTCACCGATAAGGTCGCAGCGGTGCCGCTTCGCTTTGACGATCAGCGGCGGTCCCTCACCCCTGCCCCTCTCCCATCCGGGAGAGGGGTTCGCGTAGTGCCTGTGCTGAAGTCGTTCAGCTCATCTTGCAGACGGCTTCGTCGCCCTGGGTCGCGATGACCTCCATGCTCTCGTTCGGGCCGGGGATCGGCGGCGAGGAGGTGAAGAGGTCCCACTGGTTCTTGACCTTGGCGGCCGGCAGCGCGGTGATCGCGTACATTTCGCTGATCAGCTGATGGTCGGAGGCGCGGAAATAGCCTTCGCGCGTCTTCAGCACATCGAACTTGGCGCCCTTCTCGAGATGCTCGAGGATCTTGGCGGTCTCCGCGCTCTTCAGCTCGTTCATCGACTGGGCCATCATCTTCACGGCCATGTAGTCGCCCCAGGCCTGGTTCTCCGGGGGCTTGCCGTATTTCTTGGTGAAGGCGGCGACGAAGGTCTTGGTGCCGGGGGTCTCGATGAGATGGTGCCAGACGCAGGGCCAGATGCCGCCGAAATTGTCCTTGCCGGCGGCCCAGGCGAGCGCGGTGTCGAAGCCGAAGCCGGCGACCGGAAAGGTCAGGCCGAACTCGGAATACTGCTTGAGGAAGTTGGTGATCTGGTTGCCGGCGAGGTTCGAGATCACGAGGTCCGGCTTGGCGGCGCGGATTTCGAGCAGCAGGGCGGAGAAGTCGGTCGCGTCGGTGGGGACCAGCTTGTCGGCGGCGAACTGGCCGCCATTGGCCTCCATGAAGCGCTTGGCGACCTTGAGAAGGTCATGGCCGAAGGCGTAGTCGGCGGTGAGCGAGAACCACTTCTTGCCCTTGACCAGGCCCTGTTCCATCAGCGCCCGGCCGCAGCTCTTCACATACATCGAGTTCTGATGCTCGACATGGAACATGTAGCGGTTGCAGTTCTCGCCGCGCAGTGCGTCCGAATTGGCGCCGGTGTTGACGAACAGCGTCTTGGTCCGGCCGGCGACCTGCGCGATCGTCAGCGCCGAGGCGGAGGAAATCTCACCGATGATACAGGCGACCTTGTCGCGCTCGACCATGCGCTCGGCCTTGGTCGAGGCGGTCTGGGGATTGACTGAGTCTTCCTTCAGCAGCTCGAGCTTGCGGCCGTTGATGCCGCCGGCGGCATTGATCTCCTCGGCGGCGAGGTCGGCCGCCATCACGCCGTACTCGCCGAGCGGGCCAAGGAAGCCGGTGCGCGGCGTCAGGTGTCCGAAGCGGATCGCATCCGGCGTCTGCGCCAGGATGATCGACGGGCTCGCGATCAGCCCCGTCGCGGTCACGCCGAGGCCGGCCAGTGCCTGACGGCGCGAAAGGCCGGTTTTCTTTTGATCTGACATTTGGTTCCTCCCAGAACGCATGCCGCGCCTCTTGGCGTCGGCGTTTCGCTGTCGTTCGTCTCGTTTGCGGTCTTCGTGCCGCTTGTCGTGATCTGTGATCACAGTTAGGTTGGCAGACATGACCGCCCCTGTCCAGTCCTCGCGCCGTTCGCCCACATCGGGCTTGGCCGCCGCTGCCCCCGCGGCGCCGGAGGGCGGCGCCCTCGACGAGATCGGCTCGCTCGCCCGCGAGACGCTGGGCGAAAGGGTGACCGAGGAATTGCGCGCGCTGCTGGTCTCGGGACGGCTAGCACCCGGGGAGAAGCTCTCGCTCCGCCGTGTCGCCGAGGCACTCGGGGTCTCGATGATGCCGGTGCGCGAGGCGGTGAATCGGCTCGTCGCCGACAAGGCGCTCGAGGTCCTGCCGGGCCGGGCGGTGCGGGTGCCGGTGCTGACCCTGGCGCAGTTCCGCGAGCTGACCCGGGTACGCCTCGTCGTCGAGGGCTTCGCCGCCGAGGAGGCGACCAAGATCGCGACGCCTGAGCAGATCGCCGTGATCGCCAGCCATGAGCAGGCCTTTCGCAAGGCCGCGAGCGCCGACCCGCCGGACCTCGCGGGCGCGGTCGCTGCCAACCGGAATTTGCATTTCGCGCTCTACGAGGCTGCCGGGATGCCGCTGCTCGTCGAGACGATCGAGCGCCTCTGGCTCAAGGCCGGGCCGATCCTCAATCTCGACATGCGCGCCGAGGCCCGCCGGCTCGACCGCGGAAGCGCGGTGCTGATGCATGCGGCGCTGGTCGTGGCGCTGCGCGAACGCGACCCGGCGGCGGCCCGCAAGGCCCTGGCGGAGGATATCCAGCAGGCGGCCGACCATATCGAGGGCACGGGAAGGCTCGCCTCAGGCTAGGGCCGGCAAGCGATCACAATCACAGACGGCAATGACCGGCAAACGACAAAAGGCAAAGGGACGGAAACGATGGATTTGACGATCAAGGGCCTGCGCGTGCTGGTGACGGCGGGCGCCAATGGTATCGGCCGCGCGACGGCGCGGGCCTTTGCGGCGGAGGGCGCCAAGGTCCATATTTGCGATGTCGACGAGAAGGCGCTCGCCGAAATGGCGCAGAGCGATCCTGCGATCACGCGCTCGGTCTGCGACGTCTCCGACCGAAAGGCGGTGGCGCGGCTGTTCGAGGAGACCATCGCGGCGCTCGGCGGGCTCGATTGCCTGGTCAACAATGCCGGCATCGCCGGGCCGACCGGGCGCGTCGACGAGATCGCCCCGGAGGACTGGGACGCTTGCGTCGCCATCGACCTGACCGGCCAGTTCAACTGCACGCGGCTCGCCGTGGAGCACCTCAAGCAGTCGAAGAATGCCTCGATCGTCAATCTCTCCAGCCAGGCTGGCAAGCACGGCTTCCCGCTGCGCTCGCCCTATGCCGCGGCGAAATGGGGGGTGATCGGCTTCACCAAGGCGCTTTCGGCCGAGCTCGGCGAATTCGGCATCCGGGCGAACGCGATCTGCCCCGGGCTGGTCGACGGCCCGCGCATCCAGAGCGTGATCGCCAACAAGGCGCGCTCGCTCAACGTCTCGCATGAGGAGATGACCGGGCGGCTCTTCGCCGGCGTCTCGATCAAGCAGTTCGTCGACCCCAACGACATCGCCAAGCAGATCGTCTTCCTGGCCTCGCCCTTCGCCAAGACGATCTCGGGACAGGAGATTTCGGTCTGTGGCGATACGCGGATGCTGAGCTGAGAAGCCGGCGTCATGCTCGCCCTTGTGGCGAGTATCCACGGCTTGAACACGACACTGCCCAAAGGAAGACGTGGATGGTCGGGACAAACCCGACCATGACGGAAGAACTCGCGGACCGCTCGCCCTGTACCTTCCGCCCTTAATCGCCTAGAGGATGCCGCTTGGACAGGAGCGGCGGCTTGGCGAAGGGCGTGCATCACGAGTTCGGGGCCGGGGCAGGCCATGACGATGGCGAGGGATCGAGCGATCGTTCCTTCGGCTTCGTCTTCGCGGCCGTCTTCGCGCTGATCGGCCTCTACAATGCCTGGCATCACGGGCGAGCCTGGCCCTGGCTTGCGCTCATCGCGGCAGGCTTTCTTGCCGTTGCGCTGATCCGGCCTGCGCTGCTCGCGCGGCTGAACAGGCTCTGGATGAAATTCGGCCTGCTGCTGGCGATGATCATCAACCCGATCGTGCTCGGCATCCTGTTCTTTCTCGTCTTCACGCCGATGGCGCTGGTCGCCCGGCTGGTCGGCAAGGATTTTCTCAAGCTCAGGTCTCAGCCGGAGGCGAAGAGCTACTGGGTCGTCCGCGATCCGCCGGGGCCGGAACCGGTCTCGATGAAAGACCAGTTCTGACAGGGAAACACCGATGTCGTTCCTGCGCGAGTTCTTCCGCTTCATGGCGGCGCGAAAGAAGTTCTGGCTGGCGCCGATCCTCTTGATGTGCGTGCTGCTCGGCGGCCTGCTGTTCCTGACCAAGGGCAGCGCGATCGCGCCCTTCATCTACACGCTGTTCTGAGCCGCAGGCGGATGCGCATTCTCGGCATATCCGGGCTCTATCACGACAGCGCGGCTGCGCTGGTCGTCGACGGGTGGATTGAGGCGGCGGCGCAGGAGGAGCGCTTCACCCGCAAGAAGCATGACGCCGAGTTCCCGAAACATGCGGTCGAGTACTGCCTTTCGGTCGCCGGTTGCGGGCTCGACGAACTCGATGCGGTGGTCTTCTACGACAAGCCCTTCATCAAGTTCGAGCGCCTGCTCGAAACCTATCTCTCGTTCGCGCCGCGCGGCTTCCAGTCGTTCAAGATGGCGATGCCGCTCTGGCTGCGCGAAAAACTGTTCCAGAAGCAGATCATCGCCAAGGAGCTGAAGAAGCTCAGCCCCGGCTTCGATGTCGAGAAGCTGCTCTTCACCGAGCATCATCTCTCGCACGCCGCCTCCGCCTTCTATCCCTCGCCCTTCGAGGAAGCGGCGATCCTGACCATGGACGGGGTCGGCGAATGGGCGACGATGACGCTCGCCGTCGGCAAGGGCAACGATCTCAAGGTCCATAAGGAGCTGCATTTCCCGCATTCGCTCGGGCTGCTCTACTCGGCGGTGACCTATTATATCGGCTTCAAGGTCAATTCCGGCGAGTACAAGGTGATGGGGCTCGCGCCCTATGGCGAGCCGCGCTTCGCCAGGCTGATGCTGGAGAAGCTCGTCGACCTCAAGGAAGACGGCACCTTCCATCTCGACCAGAGCTACTTCAACTACAGCGTCGGTCTGACCATGACCAACGACAAGTTCGCCGCGCTGTTCGGCGAGCCGGTGCGCGGGCCGGAGCAGTTGCTGACCCAGTTCCACATGGACATGGCGGCCTCGATCCAGGCGGTGACCGAGGAGATCGTGCTGAGGCTCGCCCGTTCGGTGCGGGCCGAGACCGGTATGAAGAATCTCTGCCTCGCCGGCGGTGTCGCGCTGAACTGCGTCGCCAATGGCAAGCTGCTGCGCGAGGGCATCTTCGAGGGCTTGTGGATCCAGCCGGCGGCGGGCGATGCCGGTGGCGCGCTGGGCGCCGCGCTCGCGGGCTACCACCTCTTCCACGGCAAGCCGCGCGACGTCCCTGCCAAGGGCGACGCGATGCGCGGCAGCTATCTCGGCCCGGAATTCGGCCCGGCCCAGATCGAGGCCGAACTGACGACCGCCGGGGCGAAGTTCGAGGTTCTGGACGAAACCGCATTGATCGAGGCGACGGCGCAGGGTCTCGCGGACGGCAAGGCGGTCGGCTGGATGCAGGGGCGGATGGAGTTCGGCCCGCGTGCGCTCGGCGGCCGCTCGATCCTCGGCGATCCGCGCTCCCCGGCGATGCAGAAGACCCTCAATCTCAAGGTGAAATACCGCGAGAGCTTCCGGCCTTTCGCGCCGTCCGTGCTGCGCGAGGATGTCGCCGACTGGTTCGAGCTCGATGGCGACTCGCCCTATATGCTGCTGGTCGCCGATGTCCGCGAGGAATTGCGCCGCGAGATGACGGCGGAGGAAAAGGCGCTGTTTGGCATCGACAAGCTGAACGTGCCGCGCTCGAGCATTCCGGCCGTGACCCATGTCGACTATTCGGCCCGCATCCAGACGGTCCATGCCGAGACCAATCCGCGCTATCACCAGCTGATCTCGCGCTTCAAGGCGCTGACCGGCTGCCCGGTTGTGGTCAATACCTCCTTCAACGTCCGCGGCGAGCCGATTGTCTGCAGCGCGACCGACGCCTTCCGCTGTTTCATGGGCTCGGAGATCGAGCTCCTGGTCGTCGGCAACTGCATCCTGCGCAAGGAGGATCAGGACCCGGCGCTGAAGCTCGACTACAAGGAAGCCTTCGAGCTCGACTGAGGGACACGGGGATAAGATCGCAATCGATCCCCGCTGCTTTGGGAGCCCGCATAATCGGCCGGCATGGCGCGCCTCCCGCGTGCCGATCCGACCTTGCGAGGCCCCATGAGCGAAACCCCGCGTCTCGGCCTGCCCCTGCTCGCCGCCGGGCAGGCGCAGAAACATGTCACCCACAATGATGCGCTGATGCGGCTCGATGCACTCGTGCATCTGGTCGTCGCCAGCCGTACGCAGACCGCAGCGCCGGCGTCGCCGGCTGAGACCACGGCCTATATCGTCCCGGCCGGCAGCAGCGGCGTCTTCGCCGGTCGTCAGGACAATCTCGCCATCTTCGAGGACGGTGGCTGGAGCTTCCTGCCGCCGCGCGCCGGCTGGCAGGCCTGGGTGAGCGACGAAGCAGAGCACCATGTCTGGACCGGCACGCAATGGCGCCGCTCGCAGCCCGAAAGCAGCCAGGGCGCAGCGCTCTGGGGCGTGAACGCAACGGCCGATACGACGAACCGGCTTGCCGTGTCGGCCGACGCCACATTGTTCAACCATGCCGGCACCGATCACAGGCTCAAGCTCAACAAGGCGAGCGCGGCGCAAACGGCAAGCCTGCTGTTCCAGGACAATTGGTCCGGCCGGGCCGAGATCGGGCTCGCCGGTGACGATCAGTTCCGGATCAAGGTCAGCGCCGACGGCGCGAACTGGACCGAGGCGCTGGTCGTCGACCGGGCGAGCGGGCTGGTCAGCTTGCCGGCGAGCGACTGGGCGCGCGACGTGCCGCGGCCGAACCTGCTGATCAACGGCGACTGGCAGGTCAACCAGCGTGGCTTCGCCGGTGGAGCGCTGACGGCGGGCGCATTCGCCTATGACCGCTGGAAGGCGCATGCGGGTGGCGCCACGCTCAGCCGCAGCGGCTTCGATCTGAGCCTGACCTCCGGCGCGATCCAGCAGATCGTCGAGCCGGCGCTCTGGGGCGTGTCGTCCTTCGCCTCGACGCCGCTCTGCCTGTCTGTCGAGGACCTGAGCGGCGGTGATCTCGAGGTGACGCTCGGCAGCGTCTCGGGAACGATCACCGCCGGAAGCGGCCGGCGCTTCGTCGTCTTGACGCCGGCGGTCGGCGACAGCGGCAATCTCGCGGTCCAGATCGCCCCCTCGGCGGGAGCGGTTACATTCCGTGCGATCAAGCTCGAAACGGGAAACGCGCCGAGCCCATGGCTGGCGCGCAATCAGACGCAAGAGCGGCAGCTCTGCGAGCGCTATCATTGGCGCCCGGGCATGCCGGTCCACCTCGACTGCTATCATGCCGCCTTTGGCTACATGCAGCAGCTGCTGAAGTTTCCGGTCGCGATGCGGGCGATGCCGGCCGCAAGCTACACGGTCATTGCCGAGGCCAACATCTATGGTGGCGAGAGGTGGATCACGCCGAACTCCACCGCCATTGCGGTCGCCTCGATCCGCGCCTCGGCGGAGGGACGCACCTATGCCAGCTTCGACGAGATCGCCTTCGACGCCGAACTCTGATCGGTGGGCCGTTCAGGGCGCAGCTCGTCCCGCGTGATCGCGCGGTCATCGATCCTGCCGATTGGACGGGCGCGGTGCCCTGGCTCGATCAGGCCTTGAAGACGTTCGCTGCGCCGAAGCCCTTGCGGGCGCAGACATTGCGGGTATCGACCACGAGCTTCGCATTGGCGACGATCGAGGCGTAGTCGACATCGTCATGGTCGGTCGCGATCAGCACGGCATCATAGCCGGCGAGCGCCTCCTTGCCGATCGGAACGCTCTTGCGGCCGGTCAGCTCGGGGTGCTCGCGGGTCGGCGTGATCACCGGGATGAAGGGATCGTGGAAGGCGACCTTTGCGCCGCGCTTCTCGATAAGCTCGATCAGCTTGAGCGAGGGGCTCTCGCGCATGTCGTCGATGTTCTTCTTGTAGGCGATGCCGAGGATCAGGATCCTGGCATCGCTGAGATTCATGCGGCCCTCGGAATCGAGCAGCCGGGCGAGCTGGTCGACCACCTGATAGGGCATGCGGGTGTTGATTTCGCCGGCAAGCTCGATGAAGCGGGTCGTGATGTCGTATTCCCGCGCCTTCCAGGTCAGATAGAACGGATCGATCGGGATGCAGTGCCCTCCGAGCCCCGGTCCCGGATAGAAGGGCATGAAGCCGAAGGGCTTGGTCTTGGCGGCGTCGATCACCTCCCAGACGTCGATGCCCATCGCGGCGTAGACCGTCTTCAGCTCGTTGACGAGCGCGATGTTGACGGCGCGAAAAATGTTCTCCGTGAGCTTCACCGCTTCTGCCGTCGCGGTCGAGGAAACCGGCACAGCCTTGACGACGAGGGCGCCGTAGAGCGCCAGCGACATCGCCAATGCGTCGGCGCCGTCGCCGCCGACGATCTTGGGAATCGTCGACGTCCCGAAATCGGGATTGCCGGGGTCCTCGCGCTCCGGCGAGAAGGCGAGGAAGAAGTCCTTGCCACTCGTCAGCGCGCTCGTGCTTTCGAGGATCGGTCGCATGACCTCCTCGGTCGTGCCGGGATAGGTGGTCGATTCCAGCACGACGAGCTGGCCCTTGCGGAGGCGCTGAGCGATCGCCTCCGTCGTTCTGACGACATAGGACAGGTCGGGTTCGCGATATTTGGTCAGCGGCGTCGGCACGGCGATGAGCAGCGCATCGGGCTCGCCAAGCCGGTCGAAATCGGTCGTTGCGACAAAGCGGCTGGTGCGGGTTCCCTCGACGATCAGGTCCATCGGGATATGCTTGATCGCGATCTGGCCGGCATTGAGCGCATCGACGCGCTTCTGGTCGATGTCGAAGCCGATGACCTTGATGCCCTGCCGGAGCGCTGCGAGTGCGAGCGGGATGCCGACATAGCCGAGACCGATGACCCCGATCACGATGGAACGGTCATCGACACGCTCGATGAACTGCTCGGCCACTGAGGACGTCACGGAACCTCCGGGAAATGCGGCGAAACACGCGACCACGCGCTTTCGTGCCGAGGCTGTCCCAGAGTTGCCGGGCGTCGTCAACAGCGGGCAATGCCGCGCCTCGACGCCCGGCAGCAGCTCTCAGTGAATTTCCGGCTCCGCCACCTTGGCCGTGCCGGTGAGGTAGTCGAAATCGCAGCCCTTGTCGGCCTGCTGGATGTGGGCGGCCGACATCTTGCCATAGCCGCGGGCATAGTCGCGGTCGGGCGGCGTCCAGCTCTTCAGGCGCTCGGCGATCTCGGTGTCCGTCAGATTGACCGAGATGCTGCGCGCCTCGACATCGACGCTGATGATGTCGCCGGTCTTCACCGCCGCGAGCGGGCCTTTGATATAGGCTTCCGGAGCGATGTGCAGGACGCAGGCGCCGTAGCTGGTGCCGGACATGCGGGCGTCGGAGAGCCTGAGCATGTCGCGCACGCCCTGCTTCAGCAGCTTCTTCGGGATCGGCAGCATGCCCCATTCCGGCATGCCGGGGCCGCCGACTGGGCCGCAATTCTTCAGCACCATGATGTGATCGGCGGTGACGTCGAGGTTCTCGTCGTTCACGGCCTTCATCATCGCATCATAGTCCTCGAAGACGAGGGCGGGGCCGGAGTGCTTCAAGAGGCGCGGCTCGGCGGCGGAAGGCTTGATGACGCAGCCATCGGGGGCGAGGTTGCCCTTGAGCACGGCGAGCCCGTTGGCGGTCGAGACCGCCTTGTCGAGCGGGCGGATGACGTTGTCGTCATAGACCTGGGCGAGGGCGATCGTCTCCGAAATCGGCTTGCCGGTGACGGTCATCGCGTCGGTATGGAGCTTGCTCTCGAGCTGCTTCAGCAGGGCAGGGAGCCCGCCGGCATAGAAGAAATCCTCCATCAGGAACTCGCCGGAAGGCCGCAGGTTGGCGATCACCGGCACCTTGCGCGAGAATTCGTCGAAATCGTCGGGGGTGAGCGGCACACCGGCGCGCCCCGCCATGGCGACGAGATGGATGATCGCATTGGTCGAGCCGGCGACCGCCATGTGGACGGTCAGCGCGTTCTCGAAGCTCTTGCGGGTCAGGATGCGGTCCGGCGTCAGGTCTTCCCAGACCATTTCGACGATGCGCTTGCCGGCAGCCGCCGCCATGCGCGGATGGGCGGCGTCGGCGGCGGGGATGGCCGAGGCGCCGGGAAGGGTGAGGCCAAGCACCTCGGCATGGCTCATCATGGTCGCGGCGGTGCCCATCACCATGCAGGTGCCGTGCGAGCGCGCGATGCCGCTCTCCATATCGCGCCACTGGTCGTCGGAGATGTTGCCGGCCTCCTTCTCGGCCCAGTACTTCCAGACGTCCGCGCCGGAACCCAGCACCTTGCCGGCCCAGTTGCCGCGCAGCATCGGCCCGGCCGGCACGAAGATGAAGGGGAGCCCTGCACTGCAGGCCCCCATGATCAGGGCCGGCGTGGACTTGTCGCAACCGCCAAGCAGCACCGCGCCGTCGAGCGGATGGGAGCGGATCGATTCCTCCGCCTCCATCGCCAGGAAGTTGCGATAGAGCATGGTCGTCGGCTTCTGGTACTGCTCGGAGGCCGACATCACCGGGATCTCGACCGGGAAGCCGCCGGCCGCCCAGACCGCGCGCTTCACGGCCTCGGCACGGTCGCGCAGATGGGTGTGGCAGGGGTTGATCTCGGACCAGGTATTGAGGATGCCGATCACCGGCTTGCCCATGAACTCGTCATGGTTCAACCCCATCTGCAGGGCCCGCGAGCGATGCCCGAAGGAGCGCAGATCGCTCGCCCCGAACCAGCGTTTCGAGCGCAGCGTGTCGGGCGTCTTGCGGGGATGGGACATCGGCGTTTCCTCGAATTCTTGGTGTTCTAAGTTTTGCTCATGACGGGCACTGCCGTCATGCTCGCCCTTGTGGCGAGCATCCACGTCTTGAACACCGCGCTTGGCGAAGGAAGACGTGGATGGTCAGGACACGCCCGACCATGACGATGAGGCGCTACTCCGCCGCCGCCCGCTGGCCACCCCAGCTCGAAACAATCGCCCGCAGCTCGGCGCGTTCGCTCTCGTTGAGCTCGGGGAGACCGGGCAGCCGCACCGGGCCGACATTCGTGCCGAGCAGGCCGAGCGCTTCCTTGACCACGGTGACATTGGCGCCATTGCCGTATTTCGTCCTGAGCTTCTCGAAGCCGGCAATGGCGTCGACCTCGCGGCGCGCGGTGCCGTAGTCGCCGGCCTCCAGCGCCCGCCAGACCGCCAGCGAGCGCTCGGGCGCGACATTGATCAGGCCAGAGGTAAAGCCGCGCGCGCCGAGCGCGTAGAAGGGCGCGGCCCAGCCCTCGGCGAGGCCGCAGATCCAGTTGGCGCTGGAGCCTTCAGTCTCGCGGACGCAATCAGCCAGCAGCATCATATTGGACGAGGCGAACTTCACGCCGGCGACGTTCGGGTGGTTGGCGACGCGGGCGAGATCCTTCACGCCGATCGCATCGGAGCGGACATAGGCGACGAGCGGGATCTCCAGCGCCTCGGCGATCGCCAGGAAATAGTCTGCCTGGGATTGCGGCGCGGCGAAGGGGTCGAGCGGGTGATGCACCATCACGGCATCGCAGCCGGCCTTGGCGGCGAGCCTGCCGGTCGAGACCGCCTCGCGCAGGGAACGGCCGATGCCGGCGGTGACCAGCGCCTTGCCGGCGGCGGCCTCGGCCGCGACGGCGTGGCTGCGCACCACCTCGTCGGTGGTCATCGGATAGAACTCGCCGGTATTGCCGGCCGAGACGATGTTGTGGATGCCGGCTTCGGCGATCCCCCGGACGATCTTGCCGGTCAGCGCCCAGTCGGCCTCGCCATCGCTCTTCCAGGCGGTGACGTGCACGCCCGAAATGCCGCGCAGCGCCTCGCGCACCTTCCGCTGCTGTCCGCTCTCATTCGTCATAGGCCAATCCTTCCGCGTCGGCGCCGAAGACCTGGCGCACATGACTCTTGGCGGAGCGCACGATGTGGCTCCGCATCCTCTGCTCGGCCAGCGCCGGGTCATGGGCGGCGAGCGCTTCGAAAATGCCCTTGTGCTCGACATAGCCCTGGCGCCGTTCGGCCGGCTCGCCGAGCAGGGCGATGCGCTGGGCGTGGTCGTACATGCGCTGGCCGTCGAGCCGGCGCTCCAGATAGGCGCAGCCGGAAATGCGGTGGATCATGCCGTGATAGGCCTCGTTCAGGTTGACGAGGTCTTCGAGCGCACTGTGCTCGGTCGCGTGCGCCATCTCGTCGATCAGCCGCGCCATCTCGGCGATCTCCGCGTCGCCGATCCGGTTGGCCGCGATATGGGCCATGACGCTTTCGAGCGCGGCGCGGCCGAGCGCCATTTCCAGCGCCTGCCTTGCCGAAAACTCGACGAAGACGCCGCGGCGCGCCTCGGTGCGGACAAGGCCCTCGCTTTCGAGCTTGCGGATCGCGTCCTTCACCGGGGTGGTCGAGACGCCGAGCAGATCGGCAAGATGCCGCTCGTTCAACCGTTCGCCATTGCGGAAATTGCCCGCGACGATCGCCCGGCGCAGGCGCTCATGCACATGCTCGCGCAGCGAGCGCAGCAGGTGCGGAGAGACAGGTTCGATCGCGAGCAGGTCTGACATCGGGGCTCCAGCCATCCGTCGGCCGATCCCTTGTGCGGGCCGCGCCGGACAGCGCCATTCCGCATCAGTCACCACAAAGCGCAAGCTGTATCAAGTCTGAAATTTCAGATTTCAAATCTCAAACCCCGTGCTATGGGAAGGGCAAGACGCCCGAACGAGGCGCGGCCCGAAAGCACGCGGCAGGGCGGGAAACACAGAAGGGGAGGAACAGATGACGAAGTTCACACGCCGGGCCTTGCTCGCCGGCGCGGCCAGCCTGATCGCGGCGCCGGCCCTGGCGCAGTCCGCCTATCCCGGCAGCAAGGTCGTCACCATCGTGGTGCCCTTCGCCGCGGGCGGTACGACCGATTTGCTCGGGCGCATCCTGGCCGACCGGCTCAGTGCCCGTCTCGGCGGCAAGTTCATCGTCGAGAACCGGGTCGGCGCCGGCGGCAATACCGGGGCTGCGGCGGTCGCCCGCTCCGAGCCCGACGGCTACACGCTGACCATGGGCACGGTGTCGAGCCATGCGATCAATCCCGGCGTCTATGCCAAGATGCCCTATGACCACATCAAGGATTTCGCGCCGATCTCGCAGGTGGCGAGCGTGCCGAACATCCTGATGGTCAATCTCGACCTGCCGGCCAAGACGGTGCCGGAGCTGATCGAGCTGCTGAAGAAGAACCCCGGCAAATACTCCTTCGGCTCGTCCGGCGCCGGCACCTCGACCCATATGGCCGCCGAGCTGTTCAAGGTCGCGACGGGCACCGACATGGTGCATGTGCCCTACCGCTCCAGCGGGCAGGTGACGCAGGACCTGCTCTCCGGCCAGATCCAGCTGACCTTCGACAACATCACCATCGCCTGGCCGCATGTCGAAGCCGGCAAGATCCGCGCTCTCGCCACGGCGACGCCGAAGCGGCTCGCGGTCGCGCCCGACCTGCCGGCGCTCTCCGAGTTCATCCCGGGCTACGACGCCAGCTCCTGGCACGGCTTCTTCGCGCCTTCGAAGGTGCCGCCGGAGATCGTCGCCAAGCTCTCGACCGAGACGCAGGCGATCATGCGCGAGCCCGCCGTGATCGAGCAGCTCAAGAAGCTCGGCGTCGACGCGGTCGGCTCCTCGCAGGCCGAGTTCACCACCCATATCGCCAACGAGACCAAGCGCTGGGCCGAGGTGGCGCAGAAGGCGAATGTCAGGATCGAGTGAGCGGCGGGTTCGCCGCTAACCTCGCCCGTCATTCCGGTCGCAGCGAAGCGGAGAGCCGGAATCCATCACAGGGCTCACCTCAAGATGGATTCCGGAGCTGCGCGGCTGACGCCGCTTGGCCGGAATGACGATCCTGACGCTGATTGAGTCGTGGCCTGAACGAGGACGCCTGCCAATGACATCGACTGCCCTGACGCCTGAGAACCGCGAGAAGCTCAAGCGCGTCTCGACCGCGACCCTGACCACCGCCCTGTTCAAGCGCGGCTTTCGAAACGTCTTCATCCAGGATGTGCGCCCGCTCGATCCCAAGGCGCGTATGGTCGGCGAGGCCTATACGCTGCGCTACATCCCGGCGCGGGAGGATCTCGACCATCTCGGCGTCTTCGCCGGCACCGAGCATCCGCAGCGCGTCGCGGTCGAGGCCTGCCCCCCCGGCCATGTCATGGTGATCGACAGCCGCAAGGACCCGCGAGCGGCCTCTGCCGGCTGCATTCTGGTGACGCGGCTGATGCAGCGTGGCGTCGCCGGGATCGTCACCGATGGCGGCTTCCGTGACAGCCCCGACATCGCCGCGCTCGGCATCCCGGCCTACCACAACCGGCCGAGCGCTCCGACCAACCTGATCCAGCATCACGCGCTCGACCTCAACGCGCCGATCGGCTGCGGCGACGTCCCGGTCTATCCGGGCGACATCATCGTCGGCGACGGCGAGGGCGTCTGCGTCATCCCCGCCCATCTCGCCAACGAGGTCGCGGCCGAGGCCTATGAGCAGACGGCCTATGAGGATTTCGTCGAGGAGAAGGTGTGCGAGGGGCGCGGCATTTTCGGGCTCTACCCGGCCAATGACGAGACCAAGGCCGAATTCGCGCGATGGCGCCCCGGCTGGAAGTAGCCGTCGGTCGCGGCATCAGCCGCGCGAGCAGGAAAGCAAGCGAGGGCCGATCATGAAGAGGGTGCCGTACAGCAGCACCCGTGAACGCAGCAACACAAGCAAGCATGGGAGAACGCAATGGAAGATGCCTCTCGCCGTCAGTTGCTGAAGGGAGGGCTCGCTGCGGCGGCGAGCCCGATGCTCGCCATTCCGGCGCTCGCCCAATCCTTCCCGTTCACGCCGAACCAGCGCTATCCCGATCCGGCGGTCGAGATCCTCGATCCGAGCTTCGCGAAGTACCGGATCTATTCGAGCACGGTCGAGCAGCTCGGCAGCGGCATGCGCTGGGCCGAGGGGCCGGTCTACTTTCCGGAAGGGCGCTACGTTCTCGTCAGCGACATCCCGAACAACCGGATCATGAAATATGACGAGGCGAAGAACGGCTTCACCGTGTTCCGCGACAACGCCAACTACGCCAATGGCAATGCCCGCGACCGGCAGGGCCGGCTGATCACCTGCGAGCATTCGGTGACGCGGCGCGTCACGCGGACCGAGAAGAACGGCAAGATCACGGTGCTCGCCGACAAGTTCGAGGGCAAGCGCCTGAACGCGCCCAACGATGTCGTCGTCAAATCGGACGACACGATCTGGTTCACCGACCCGCTTTTCGGCATCAACGGCGAATGGGAGGGGGCGCGCGCCAAGCCCGAGCAGGCGACGACCAATGTCTACCGGCTCACGCCGGACGGAAAGCTGACGGCCGTCATCACCGATCTCGTCAATCCCAACGGACTCGCCTTCTCGCCGGATGAGAAGAAGCTCTACGTGGTCGAATGGCGCGGCACGCCGAACCGCAGCATCTGGAGCTATGACGTCGCCGCCGACGGCAAACTCGCGAACAAGGTCAAGCTGGTCGACGCCGCCGATTTCGGCGCGCTCGACGGCTTCAAGGTCGACCGCGACGGCAATCTCTGGTGCGGCTATGGCAGCAATGGCGCGCTGAATGCCGAGCCGAGCGATGTCGGCGGGCGCAAGGTCCATACGCTCCGGGGCAGATCGGAGGATCTCGACGGGGTGATGGTGTTCAGCCCGGCGGGCAAGCCGCTCGCCTTCATCCGCCTGCCGGAGCGCTGCGCCAATCTCTGCTTCGGAGGGCCCAAGGGCAACCGGCTCTACATGGCGAGTTCGCACTCGCTCTACGCCTTTTATGTCGAGGCGCACGGCGCGGTCTGACGAGCACTCGACAAGGGCTCCGACCTGACGACGAAGGGCCGGCGACCGCGGAGGTCGCCGGCCCTTCCTGCCTTTTCGGGAGTCAGCTCTTCAGGAAGGCGAGCATGTCCTGGTTGAGCCGGTCCTTGTGCGTGTCGGAGAGGCCGTGCGGGGCCCCCTCATAGACCTTCAGCACCGCATGCGGGACGAGCTTCTTCGAGGCGCGGCCGGCGGCGTCGATCGGTACGATCTGGTCGTCGTCGCCATGGACGATCAGCGTCGGCCTGTCGAACTTCTTGAGGTCCTCGGTGAAGTCGGTGGCCGAGAAGGCCGCAATGGAGTCATAGGTGTTCTTGAAGCCGCCCTGCATGCCCTGCGCATACCAGGCATCGATGATGCCCTGGCTCGGCTTCGCGCCCGGCCGGTTGTAGCCATAGAAGGGTCCGGAGGCGATGTCCTTGTAGAGCTGGCCGCGATCGGCGATCTGGCCGGCGCGGATGCCGTCGAAGACGTCGATCGGCAGGCCGCCGGGATTGGCAGGGGTCTTCAGCATCAGCGGTGGTACCGCCGAGACCAGTCCGAGCCGGGCGACACGCTTGGTGCCATGGCGGCCGACATAGCGCGCCACCTCGCCGCCGCCGGTCGAGAAGCCGAATGCCGAGACATCGCGCAGGTCGAGCGCCTCGATCACCTCGGCGAGGTCGTCGGCATAATGGTCCATGTCGTTGCCGTCCCAGGGCTGGCTGGAGCGGCCATGGCCGCGCCGGTCATGGGCGACGACGCGGAAACCGTTGTTGGCGAGGAAGAAGGCCTGGTTCTCCCAGCTGTCGGAGGAGAGCGGCCAGCCATGGCTCAGCGTGACGACCGGGCCGTCCTTCGGACCCCAATCCTTGAAATAGAGGCTCACGCCTTCACGGGTGGTGACATAGCTGCCGGCGACGGTCGGCTTGGCATTGGCGGTCATGATCGTACTCCCTGGCTCGAGGGCCCGGCTTCCGGGCGGATCGCATTGCAGATCTATAAATCGCTCACGATTAGATCGTGAGCGATTTATATTCGGATCTTTTCCAAGCTGTCAATCCCTTGCGATCAGATCGCGCACGATTTACCTGGGGCGCAAAGGAGACAGCCACATGACGACCGGACCTGCCGCCGCGAGTCCAGCCCTCAGGCTCGACAATTTCCTCTGTTTCGCGGTCTATACCGCCGGCCACGCCTTCAACCGGCTCTACAAGCCGTTGCTCGAGGCGCTCGGCCTGACCTATCCGCAATATCTCGCCATGGTCGCGCTCTGGGAAAAGGACGACCAGACCGTCGGCGAACTCGGCGAAAAGCTCTTTCTGGAATCGAACACGCTGACGCCGCTGCTGAAGCGGCTCGAAGGCATGGGTCTGGTCACGCGGGTCCGGGACAAGGCCGATGAACGCCAGGTCCGGCTGCAACTAACCGAGGCGGGCAGGGCGCTGCGCGAAAAGGCGGAGACGGTGCCGCCCTGCGTGCTCGATGCGGCGGGGATGACGGCCGCCGATGCCGGCGCGCTGACCGAGGCGGTGACGAAGCTGCGCGATACGCTGCTGCGGCGGGACTAGGCTTCGGCCTCGCCGACCAGCTCGCGCACCATCGGCACGACCTTGCCGCCATAGAGCGCGATGCAGCGCATCATCCTGTCATGCGCCAGCGGCCCGGCGCTGATCTTCAGCTGGAAGCGCGAGAGGCCTAGCCCCTTGACGGTCGTCGCGATCTTGCGCGCGACCGTCTCGGGCGAGCCGAGATAGAGCGAGCCGCCGGCGACCTCGCGCTCGAACTCCTCGCGCGTCAGCGGCGCCCAGCCGCGCTCGCCGCCGATCCGATCGCGCATCTGCTTGTAGGCGGGGAAGAACTCCTCGGCGGCCTCAGCATCGCTCTCCGCGATATAGCCGGGCGAATGCACGCCGACGGGTCGCACGGGGCGGCCGAGGCGCTCGAAGGCATCGCGATAGAGATCGACGAAGGGCCGGAAGCGCAGCGGCGGCCCGCCGATGATGGCGAGCATCATGGGCAGGTCGTAGCGCGCGGCACGGACCACCGATTCCGGGCTGCCGCCGACGCCGATCCAGGTCGCGAGCCCGCCCTTCTCGATCGGCGGGAAGACTTGTTGGCCCTGGAGCGGCGGGCGTAAGCGCCCCTGCCAGGTGACGCTCTTCTTGCTGATCAACTCGGCGAAGAGGTCGAGCTTCTCCTCGAACAAGGCCTCGTATTGGCGCAGGTCGAAGCCGAAGAGCGGGAAGGATTCGGTGAAGGAGCCACGGCCGAGGATGACTTCGGCACGTCCGTTCGAGAGTGCGTCGACGGTCGAGAAGCGCTGGAAGACGCGGATCGGGTCGTCCGAGCTCAGCACGGTGACGGAAGAGCCGAGGCGGATGTAGCTGGTGCGGGTGGCGATGCCGGCGAGCACGGTCTCGGGCGACGATACCGAGAAATCGGCACGGTGATGCTCGCCGATGCCGAAGAAATCGATGCCGAGCCCATCGGCGAGTACGGCCTGGTCGACGAGGTCGCGGATCACCTGCGCATGCGGCAAAAGCTTGCCGTCCGAGCCGACGGTGACGTCGCCGAAGGTGTCGAGGCCAAGCTGGAGACCGGCCCCGCCGCGGGGCATATCTTCAGGCGTTTCGAGCATGGCGGGACCGTTCCTCGGGAGGGCGGAGGGGAGGGTTCGAGCGCCATTGCCTAGCATGGGGCGGGGAGGGCGCCGCATGCATTTGTGAAAGCCGTCGCTTTCCCGGATCGGTCGCCCGGGTTGCGCTCTGGTGCTTCCGGCTGCGCTAGCGGGCCGAGCCTTCCTTGCCGTCGAAGGCCTCCTGCGCCTTTGCGATCCGGGCCTCGTGCTCGATCGCCCAGAGCCCGAGCTGCTCGACGGGCTCACGCAGCGAATGGCCGAGCTCGGTCAATTCGTAATCGACGCGCGGCGGCTTGCTCGGGATGACTGTTCGCCTGACCAGTCCGTCCCGCTCCATGCCTTTCAGGGTAAGCGTCAGCATGCGCTGCGAGATCGTGCCGATGGCCCGCTTGATCTCGTTGAAGCGGCGCGGACCGTTGCGCAGCGCCATCACGATCAGCACGCTCCATTTGTCGCCGACCCGCGCCAGGATCTGACGGACGGGCCAGCACATCTCCAGCAATCCGCCGGTCTCAGGTAACACCGGTGTGCCTCCTTGCAGCGTTCCTGGCAGTCACAATATGAGGCCAGGTTACGAAAATATACTGATCGAAGGGTGCGGCAACAAGCGGCGCCCTTCGCGAAGGAGGGATCATGGAACTGGGAATCTACAGCTTCGGCGATGTTCAGCGCGATGCGGCGACGGGCGAGCTCGGCTCGACCGCGCAGGCGACGCGCAACCTGCTCGAAGCGATCAAGCTTGCCGACGAAGTCGGGCTCGATTTCTTCGGGATCGGCGAGCACCACACCCGCGAAATGCCGGCCTCGGCCGCAACCGTGGTGCTCGGCGCCGCGGCCAGCGTGACGAAGCAGATCAAGCTCGGCAGCGCGGTGACGGTGCTCAGCACCGACGATCCGGTGCGCGTCTACCAGCAGTTCGCGACGCTCGACGCGCTGTCGAACGGCCGGGCCGAGATAACCGCCGGGCGCGGCTCGTCGACGGAATCCTTTCCGCTCTTCGGCCATAGCCTGAACGATTACGACGAGCTCTTTGCCGAGAAGCTCGATCTCCTGCTCGACATCAACGAAAACGAGACGGTGAGCTGGAAAGGTAAGCACCGGCCGGCGCTGAACGACGCGCTGGTCGTGCCGCGTCCCGACAGCGGCACGCTGCCGATCTGGCTGGCGACCGGCGGCAATCCGCAATCCTCGGTGCGCGCCGGGCTGCTCGGCCTGCCGATCTCCTATGCGATCATCGGCGGCCAGGCCGCGCGTTTCGCGCCGCTGGCGGAGCTTTATCGCCGCGCCGGTGCCCAGGCGCAGATTCCGGCCTCCGAGCTCAAGATCTCGGTCGCAAGCCCGGGCTTCGTCGGCGAGGACGCGAGCAAGGCCAAGGAGCAGTTCTGGAGCCACTGGCATGCGGTGATGGAATCGATCGGCAAGATCCGCGGTTTCGCGCCGCCGCCGCGCCACCATTACGATCTTGAGGCGAGCGGCGCCGGGGCGCTGTTCGTCGGCGACCCCGAGGAAATCGCCCGGCGCATCGTCACCCTGCACGGGCAGATCGGCCATATGCGCCAGTTCTTCCAGATGGATGTGGGGCATCTCCCGCAGAAGGATTTTCTGCGTTCGATCGAGTTGCTCGGCACGCGGGTGAAGCCGCTGGTCGATGCCGAACTCGGGGCAAAGCTGGCTGCTTAAGGAGACGCCGATGCGAGACGTTGCGAAGACCATCGGCATCCTCGGCGCGGGACGCGTCGGCACCGCGCTTGCGCGCCGCGCCGTCGCGGCCGGCTACGAGGTCCGGGTGGCGACGGCAAAGCCCGTGGCGGAGATCGCGCTGCTGCTGGAGATCATGGCGCCCGGCGCCAGGGCTGACGATGCGGAAGCGGTGGTCGCCGGCTCCGACATCGTCATCCTGGCGCTGCCCTTGTCGAAGTACCGCGCTCTGCGGCCGGAGCTGTTCGCCGGCAAGGTCGTGGTCGACGCGATGAACTATTGGGCGCCGACCGATGGGGTGATTCCCGAATTCGAGGGCGCCGGCTCCAGCAGCGAGGTGGTCCAGGACCATCTTGCCGGAGCCCGGCTCGTGCGCAGCTTCAACCATATGGGCTATCACGAGATCGACGAGGCGGCGCGGCCTGCGGGCGATCCGCAGAGGCGGGCGCTCGCGCTGGCGGGCGACGATGGCGAGGCCCGCGATCTCGTCGCCGGCTTCATCGATCGCATCGGCTTCGATCCGGTCGATGCCGGTCCGCTCGCGGCGAGCCGGGGTTTTGCTACGGGTGGTCCGATCTTCGGCGCGAGCCTCGGGCGCAGCGAAATGCGGCGGCGCCTGCAGGAGGCTGCGCTCGCGGCCTGATAACCCGTCGGCGTCGCGGCCCGGTTGCATGCGCCGGCTGGAAGCATGAGAGAGTGAGGGCGCCCCGGTCGCGAAGGCCCGGGGCGCGCCGGCAGAAAGGACGAGTGACCTGACATGACCAGTGGGATCCACCATCTCACCCTGATCACGCGCGACGTGCAGGCCAATGTCGATTTCTATGCCGGCTTTCTCGGCCTGCGGCTGGTGAAGCAGACCGGCGGCTACGAGGATGCCGAGCAGCTGCACCTGTTCTATGGCGACCGGCTGGGCACGCCGGGCTCACTGATCACCTTCCTGGTCTGGCAGGACGGGTCGCAGGGCCGCGTCGGCCATGGCCAGGTCAGCGAGATCGCGCTCGCGGTGCCGCCGGCCAGCATCGGCTTCTGGCTGACGCGGGCGCTGACACGGCAGGTGCCGGCCGAGGGGCCGCGGCAGGAGTTCGGCGAGCCGGTGCTGCGCCTGCGCGATCCCGACGGCGTGGTGGTCAAGCTGGTCGGCACGGAAATGCCGGCCGCTGCGCCCTGGGCATCGCCCGGCATCGAGCCCGGCGATGCGGTGCTGCGCCTGCGCGGGGCGACGATCCTCACCGAGACGCCGGAGGAGACCGCCCATTTCGTTGGGCGCTTCGGCTATGAACCCGCGGCGAAGGCCGATGGTGTCCAGCGCCTGATCTCGGAGAGTGGTGACGTGATCGATATCCGCGAGGCGGGCGGCTTCTGGCCGGGCGCGCCGGGAACCGGCGTCGCCGACCATGTCGCGTTCCGGGCGCCCGACGTGGAAGCGGTCGCGGCGGCGGAGGCTTCGATGGCGCGCCTCAACTCCTCGATCACCAACCGCCACGACCGGAAATACTTCACCTCGCTCTATGTGCGCGAGCCCGGCGGCACGCTGATCGAACTGGCGACGGACGGGCCGGGCTTCACCATCGACGAAACCGAGCAGGCGCTCGGCACGACGCTGATGGTCCCGCCTTCCGACGCCGAGCGAGCCGAGGCGATCCGGGTGATGCTGCCGCAATTCGCACGGCCGGGCGAGCCGCGCCCGACCTATCGCGACCTGCCCTTCGTCCACCGCTTCCATGTCCCGGCCGAGGACGACGGCAGCACCATCGTGCTCCTGCACGGCACCGGCGGGAACGAGGCCGACCTGATGCCGCTCGCCCACCGAGTCGCGCCGCAGGCGACCCTGCTCGGCCTGCGCGGGCGCAGCACCGAGGAGGGGACGGCGCGCTGGTTCCGGCGGTTCGGCGAAGGCAGGTTCGACCAGGGCGACATCCACGCCGAGGCGGCGGCCTTCGCCGCCTTCGTCGAGGAGGCTTCACGGGCCTACGGGCTCGACCCGGCCCGCACGACCTGGCTCGGCTATTCGAACGGCGCAAACTTCCTCGCCGCGGCGATGCGGCTCCATCCCGGCCTGATCAGCCGCGCCGTGCTGCTGCGCGCCGTCGATGTGCTCGAGGAGCAGCCCCCTGCCGATCTTTCGGACAGCGCGGCGCTGATCGTGGCTGGCGAGGCCGACCCCTATGCTCCAGGGGCCGAGGCGCTGGCGGAAGCGCTCCGCAAGGCGGGCGGCAAGGTCGAACTGGCGCAGATCGACGCCGGTCACGCGCTGTCGGACGCCGATGTCGTCACGATCAGGACCTGGCTCGCGGCCCGCTGACAGGGCCGGGAGGCGGCAGGCCAACACCGGCAAGCCGTCCTGCCGGGCCAGACGAGCGGGTAGGGCGCCGCGCGGATCTACCGCGGCAAGGCAGGCGGATGCGTCAGCCGGCCTTGCCGCCCAGCGACTCGCGTTCCTTCAGCAGCGTGTTGAGCCGCTGCTGGAGATCGTCCAGCCGTGCGGCCAGGCTCTCTTCCGTCGCGGCTCCCGATGCGGCGGTTGCCTGCTCCATCAGGTCGGAAATGGTCCGTCGGAGAAGCGCGATCCGTTCGTCCAAGGTTGTTGCGGAGTCAGACACAGGCCATCACTCCTTCCGTTTCGCCAACGCACGCAAAGGCGACGGCGTCGCTGCAGCTCCGCCAGCAGATCACCGGGCTTCGCTTTTGTACAGATGACCTGCGGGCGCGGGCGGCCAGGAGCCATCTTGCCCTTCTTCCGTGTCGGTAGTCGCGGCGGATGAACGGGACGGATAGGGCGCATGCCGACGCATGCCATCCTGCTTCAAACGCTTGATACGGCTCGGGCTGGAAGCCCCTCGTGGAGAAGACCAATTGGCGCTACTATTCGCTTGCGCTCAGTCGAACCGACGAATGCGCGTCTGTGACCTCAGGGTTCGTGACATGCTGTCCGGCATCGAGAGGACAGCCCATCCCGGCCGGGAGGTCGCAGCGACACCGCTGCTATGACGCGAAGCGCCCGCGGCGCTTAGGCCTGAGATCGTTCCCGTTCCGCTTGCCCGAAGGGCTTGGAGGAGGCTGGCGTGGGTCTTGTGCTCGACAAGGTACGTCGCGACGTTGGAGCGCAGACGCATATCCATGAGACGAGTTTGCGGCTTCCGCCGGGCACCATGACCGTGCTGCTTGGCCCGACACTCGCCGGCAAGACCTCGCTGATGCGGCTGATGGCCGGCCTCGACAGGCCGACATCGGGGCGGATCCTGGTCAATGAAGGCGGCCGAGAGAAGGACGTGACCGGGACCGCGGTCCGCGAGCGCTCGGTCGCGATGGTCTACCAGCAGTTCATCAACTACCCCAATCTCAGCGTCTTCGAGAACATCGCCTCGCCGCTTCGGGTCAAGGGCCTGCCGAAGGCCGAGGTCGACAGCAAGGTGCGGGCAATGGCGCGTCTCATGCAGCTCGAGCCCTTCCTCGCGCGGATGCCGCTCAATCTCTCGGGCGGGCAGCAGCAGCGGACGGCGATGGCGCGCGCGCTGATCAAGGGAGCCGACCTCGTCCTGCTCGACGAGCCGCTCGCCAACCTCGACTACAAGCTGCGCGAGGAACTGCGCGAGGAACTGCCGAAGATCGTGCGGCTGTCGAATGCGACGGTCGTCTACGCCACGACCGACCCGCAGGAGGCGCTGCTGCTCGGCGACCATACCGCCACGCTCTGGCAGGGCCGGGTGACGCAGTACGGGCTGACGGCGGCGGTGTATCGACAGCCACAGGATCTGATCACGGCGCGCATATTCTCCGATCCGCCGCTCAACATCCTGCCCATCACCAAGAGAGGCGCCGACATCATCCTGCCCGATGGCGCGAGCGCTCCCGCGACGGGAGCGCTGGCCGGGCTGGCGGATGGCGGCTACCAGGTCGGCTTCAGGGCACATCATCTGGGACTGCAGGCTGCGGCCGGACCCGGCCTAAGCTTTGACGGCACGGTGATCGTCTCGGAGATCGCCGGCTCCGAGAGCTTCATCCATGTCGAATGCGCAGGAGCGCGCTGGGTCGCACTTGTGCCCGGGGTCCAAGAGCTGGAACCTGGGGCCGCAATTTCCGTCCATGTCGACCCGGCGACTGTCTTCGTGTTCGATTCCGACGGGCGGCTCGCTCACGCCCCGGCCTTCCTCTCGGCTGCTTGAGGAGAGCTCCATGGCGCGCATCGAACTTTCCGATCTCGCGCATTCCTACAGGCGGGGCGCCTCGGATCTCGGCGATTTCGCCCTGAAGCCGATGACCCTGACCTGGCGCCAGGGCGGCGCCTACGCCCTGCTCGGCCCTTCCGGCTGCGGCAAGACCACGCTGCTCAACATCATCTCGGGCCTGCTCGTCCCGTCGCATGGCCGCGTGCTGTTCGACGGCCGGGATGTTTCGCACCTGCCGACGGAGGCCCGCAACATCGCCCAGGTGTTCCAGTTCCCGGTCGTCTACGACACGATGACGGTCTACGAGAATCTCGCCTTCCCGCTGCGCAATCGCGGCATGATGGGCGGGACGGTCGATCGCCGTGTCCGTGAAATCGCGGCGCTTCTGGATTTGACCGAGGAGCTGAACCGCAAGGCGCGAGGCCTGACGGCGGACGCCAAGCAGAAGATATCGCTCGGCCGCGGTCTCGTACGCCCCGACGTTGCAGCCATCCTGTTCGACGAGCCTTTGACCGTCATCGACCCCCAGCTGAAATGGGAACTGCGTTCAAAGCTCAAGGCCCTGCACAGGGCGCTCGACCTCACCATGATCTACGTGACGCATGATCAAACCGAGGCGCTGACCTTCGCCGACACAGTGGTGGTGATGCATGACGGAAGGGTCGTGCAGGCGGGGCGGCCGGACGAATTGTTCGAGAAGCCTGCCCATACCTTCGTCGGCTATTTCATCGGTTCGCCGGGCATGAACGTGCTTCCTGCCTCGGTCGCGGGCAACCACGCCCAGGTCGCCGGAGCGACGATCGAACTGCCGCAGAGTTACGAGATTCCCGCCGGCAAGCGGATCGAGATCGGGATCAGGCCGGAATTCGCCATGCTCGCCCGCCCCGGCGAGGGCTTGCCGGTCAGGGTCGAGCGCATCGATGATCTCGGCCGCTCCCGGCTGGCGCGCCTGCGCCTGCGAGAGCATGCGGTCGCCGCGGGTGTGCCGGACGGGCTCGGCGAGATCGGCGAGACCGCGGGGCTCATTCTCCAGCCCGGTCACATCCATGTCTACGCCGATGGCGCACGCCTGGACGGAAGGGCGTGATGGACAAGCCCTATGACAATCGCGCCTGGCTCCTCGTCCTGCCGGTGCTTGCCATCGTCGCCTTCTCGGCGGTGATCCCGCTGATGACCGTGGTCAACTATTCCGTGCAGGACACGTTCGGCAACAACCAGTTCTTCTGGAACGGCACCGGCTGGTTCAGGGAGCTGCTCGACCCGTCGAGCGACCTTGGCGGCCGCGTGCGCGACTCGCTTTGGCGCAACCTTCTGTTCTCGGCGATCATCCTCGCGATCGAGGTGCCGCTCGGCATCGCGGTCGCGCTCGCCATGCCGCGCGAGGGCTGGAAGGTGGCGGCAACGCTGGTGCTGATGGCGATGCCCCTGCTCGTGCCGTGGAACGTCGTCGGCACGATCTGGCAGGTTTTCGCGCGGGGCGATATCGGGCTGCTCGGCTACACGATCAACCGTCTCGGCATCGACTACAACTATGTCGCCGATCCGCTGGCGGCCTGGATCACCATCATCGCGATGGATGTCTGGCACTGGACCTCGCTGGTCGCGCTGCTCTGCTATGCCGGCCTGAAGTCGATCCCCGACGCCTACTACCAGGCGGCGCGTATCGACGGCGCCAGCCGCTGGGCGGTGTTCCGCTTCATCCAGCTGCCGAAGATGCGGCGCGTGCTGATCATCGCCGTGCTGCTGCGCTTCATGGACTCGTTCATGATCTACACCGAGCCTTTCGTCGTCACGGGCGGCGGCCCGGGCAACTCGACGACCTTCCTGTCGATCGAACTCGTGAAGCTCGCGCTCGGCCAATTCGACCTCGGCAAGGCCGCGGCGATGTCGATCGTCTACAACCTGATCATCCTCGCCGTGTGCTGGGTCTTCTACACGGTGATGACCAATCTCGATGTCGAGCGCCGGCGCCCGCCGGCCGATGGATGAGGGCGGCCGATGTCGACGGACAGTCTCAGCCGGGCCGCCGCGCTCCCCGCCGCCGGGGCGACGCCGAAGGCGCGCTCGGCCTTCCGCTTCAATGGCGGCGCGCTGACGCTCGGCCTGTACCTGATCTTCCTGACCCTGCCGATCTACTGGCTCATCGTGATGAGCCTCAAGACCAATGCCGAGATCAATTCGGGCATGACGCTCTGGCCGCGCGAGATCACTTTCGCGAACTACCGGACAATCTTCACCGACCCGTCCTGGTATTCCGGCTATATCAACTCGCTGAGCTACGTGGTCATGAACACGGTGATCTCGATCACCCTGGCGCTGCCGGCGGCCTATGCCTTCTCGCGCTACCGCTTCCTCGGCGACAAGCACCTGTTCTTCTGGCTGCTCTCGAACCGGATGGCACCGCCGGCGATCTTCGCCCTGCCGTTCTTCAACCTCTACTCGGCGATCGGCCTGTTCGACACGCCGCTCGCGGTGGCTCTGGCCCACTGCCTGTTCAACGTCCCGTTGGCCGTGTGGATCCTCGAGGGCTTCATGTCGGGCGTCCCGCGTGAAATCGACGAGACCGCCTATCTCGACGGCTACTCCTTCCCGCGCTTCTTCGTGCGGATCTTCGCTCCGATCATCGCCAACGGCATCGGCGTCACCGCCTTCTTCTGCTTCATGTTCTCCTGGGTCGAGCTGCTGCTGGCGCGAACCCTGACGACGGTGAACGCCAAGCCGATCGCCGCGACGATGACGCGCACGGTCTCGGCCGCCGGCATGGACTGGGGACTGCTCGCCGCCGCCGGCGTGCTGACGCTGATCCCCGGCGCGCTCGTGATCTGGTTCGTCCGAAACTACATCGCCAAGGGCTTTGCCCTGGGGAGGGTCTGATGCCCGGCTTTGCCTCGATAGATCTGGCGTGGATGGCGTGGACGCAACAGACCGGGCTGTTCTTCGCCGGGCTCTTCGGCCTGCTCGGGCTGATGACGGCGCTGGCGATCTGGCGGCCGGAGCTCGAGCGCGTCGGGGTGCTCGGCATTCCGACGACGCGCGGCGACCGCCTCTTCCTGAGCCTGCTGGGCTCGGCCTTCATCCACCTTGCCTGGCTGGGCCTCATAGGCGCCGATCTCTGGTGGGCGACCGGCCTTTCGCTTCTCTACGCCGCGGCGGTTTTCCGCTTCGTCTGACTACCCACGGAGGCTGTTCTCGGACGACCACTGCCTTCGCAACAAGAAGCCGGCAAGGCTCGCAGGAACAATCATCCAGTGGAGGAAACGATGAGAAAGCAGATGCTAGCCGCTACCGCGCTCAGCTCCTTGCTCAGCGCCGTACCCGCCCTCGCCGACATCGATGCGGCGCGACGCTGGATCGACAGCGAATTCCAGCCTTCGACGCTGACAAAGGACGATCAACTCAAGGAAATGGAATGGTTCATCAACGCCGCCAAGCCGTTCGCCGGCATGGATGTCAATGTCGTCTCCGAAACCATCACCACCCATGAATACGAAGCCCGGACGCTGGCCAGGGCCTTCAGTGAGATCACCGGCATCAAGGTGAAACACGACCTGATCCAGGAGGGCGATGTCGTCGAGAAACTGCAGACGCAGATGCAGTCCGGCCGGAATGTCTATGATGGCTGGATCAACGATTCCGACCTGATCGGCACGCATTTCCGCTACAAGCAGACCACCAATCTGACCGACTGGATGGCGGGGCCGGGCAAGGATGTCACCAACCCGATGCTCGACGTCGACGACTTCATCGGAAAATCCTTCGGCACCGCGCCGGATGGAAAGCTCTACCAGCTGCCGGACCAGCAATTCGCGAACCTCTATTGGTTCCGCTACGACTGGTTCACCCGCCCGGACCTCAAGGATAAGTTCAAGGCCAAGTACGGCTATGAGCTCGGTGTGCCGGTCAACTGGTCGGCCTATGAGGACATCGCCGAGTTCTTTTCGAACGACATCAAGGAGGTCGATGGCGTCCGTGTCTATGGCCATATGGACTACGGCAAGAAGGACCCCTCGCTCGGCTGGCGCTTTACCGATGCCTGGCTCTCCATGGCTGGCAACGGCGACAAGGGCATCCCCAACGGCAAGCCCGTCGATGAATGGGGCATCCGCATGGAGGGCTGCCGCCCGGTCGGCTCCTCGGTCGACCGCGGCGGCGACACCAACGGTCCCGCCTCGGTCTATGCCGTGCAAAAATATGTCGACTGGCTCAACAAATATGCGCCGCCTCAGGCGCGCGGCATGACCTTCTCGGAATCCGGGCCGGTCCCGGCGCAGGGCGCCATCGCCCAGCAGATCTTCTGGTACACCGCCTTCACTGCCGACATGGTCAAGCCCGGCCTGCCGGTGATGAATGCCGATGGCACGCCGAAGTGGCGGATGGCGCCTTCGCCGAAGGGCTCCTACTGGAAGGAGGGCATGAAGCTCGGCTACCAGGATGCGGGATCGCTGACCCTGCTTGAATCGACGCCGCTGGAGAAGCGCAAGGCGGCCTGGCTGTACCTGCAGTTCATCGTCTCGAAGTCGGTCAGCCTGAAGAAGAGCCATGTCGGCCTGACCTTCATCCGCGAGAGCGACATCTGGGACAAGAGCTTCACCGACCGGGCTCCGAAGCTTGGCGGCCTGATCGAGTTCTACCGCTCGCCGGCGCGCGTGCAGTGGACGCCGACCGGCAACAACGTTCCCGACTATCCGCGCCTCGCGCAGCTCTGGTGGCAGAACATCGGCGACGCGTCCTCCGGCGCCAAGACCGCACAGGCAGCCATGGATTCGCTGGCCGCGGCGCAGGACTCGGTCCTCGAACGCCTCGAACGCTCGGGCGTCCAGGGCGATTGCGGCCCGAAGCTGAATCCGAAGCAGACTGCGGAGGCCTGGTTCGCGAAGTCGAAGGCCGACGGCAACGTCGCTCCGCAGCCCAAGCTCGCGAACGAGAAGGCCAAGGGCGAGACGATCGACTATGACACGCTGATCAAGTCCTGGCCGGCGACGCCGCCCAAGAAGAACTGAGACCGAACCCCGGAACGCGGGCGGACGATACGAGCCGCCCGCGCACGCGCCGCGAGGACTGGCGCACTTTGCTTTTGTCTTCAACCAGTCGTCAGCAGGCTCAGTTCTGGTTTCCGAACTGCTGGGAGAGCTGATCCGGATACGATGAGCTCTCTTTTTCCGTCGGGGTTGAAGCGTATCACGCTGCCATCGTCTCTCAGGAGATATGCCGAGAGCCCGGCACGTCTCATTTGCTGAATGGTGTTGCGGTGGAACAGCGCGATTTTCCGATCGAAGGTGGGGGGCATGTGGTGCGCTCCGCGGCTCAATCCAGCCCAATGGATACGCAATTCTCCGGAAGTGAATGTGACGGGACTCACAGAACGAATATTGCCAACTGGGGTGCCGGGCGAGCCGCAAGCTGAATTGGAAGATCGTCGCCAGCGACGCTCGGACGAGCGGCCGAACCAAAAATGTGCGAGTTCCGACTTCGACGCGAAACGGCTATTGAGCCGGGGTGACCTCGTCAAAGCTCAGGAACGCCACGATGACAGAGCCCGCCACGATCCTCTTGAGCCGCGTCAATGGCCACGGCGCCTCCACGAGCGGGCAAAGCAGCTGCCTCGATCTGACGGATAGCAATGGCCAGCGCTTCATTCTTCACATCCCGCGTCACCTTGAGGGTGATTTCCTGTCACGGTTCGAAGCTGCTGCCATGCACGCTGCCGAGCTGCGTGGCTCGCCAACACATGCCGACGTGGTCAGCGCGGTCCTCGCCGAACAAACCAGCTTCGTGATGGCGGACGACGGAACGCTCATACTGAGGACGAAAACCCGTTCAGGCGTGGATATCGATATCAGCTTTGACGAGAGCACTGTACGCGGCCTTCGCGCGCTTCTGGATATCCGGCGCCCCTGAACTTCGATTGCTACGGCGCCGTGCCTCGGCGCGTCGCGACGTCGAGGTCATCGACACCGCGGATGAGGGGCCAGCTCCCGGAGCGAGCCGGAAGCGATCGCATTCCATCAGGGTCTGGAATCGGTATGAGACATCCCTGTGAGATGTCTCATAGTCCGCAAACGCGAAAGATCGCCGAAAAATCGATCGATTTCAAAGTCTTGAACCTGCTCAGGGGGTTCAAGAAAGGAAATGGTAGCGGGAGAGGGACTTGAACCCCCGACACGCGGATTATGATTCCGCTGCTCTAACCAGCTGAGCTACCCCGCCCCGATGCGCCGCGTCTCGAAAGACGCTCAATCGCGACGGCGCGGATATAGGGTTTCGCGGGGGGCGGCGTCAAGCCTTGATGCGGCTTAGATTCACCGCAACTTTCGCAGCCTCACGACCTTGAAGTAGCCCTGGCCGACATGGACGGTTTCGTAGCGGCCTGTCGCAGCGGCCCAATCGGTCAGCCGGCTGACCTTGAAGTCGCTGCTCCAGCCGACCGCCTTGGCCAGCGGCGCGACCAGCGACCAGAGCGGTGCGGCAAGCCCGCCTTCGCCGACGAGGCGGCTGGAGATGACGATCTCGCCGCCCGGCCGCAGCACGCGGTCCATCTCGGCCAGCGCCTGCTCCGGATCCGGCACCAGCGTGATCACGAACTGCGCGGTGACCGCGTCGAAGGAGCGGTCGGCGAAGCCGAGGCGGCAGGCGTCCATGACAAGCAGGCCGATGACGTGATCGAGTCCCTGGCTCTGAACCTTGGCGTGGGCAACGCGCAGCATGTCGAGCGAGAGGTCGGCGCCGACGACCCGCCGGCCACGCTCGAAATAAGGCAGGGTCAGCCCGGTGCCGACGCCGATCTCGAGGATGTCGCGCCCGCAGGCGCAGGCCGCGGCCACCGCCTCGCGCTGGGCGCGCGACAGCAGCCCCTGATAGATCCGGTCGTAGAATTTCGCCCAGACCGCATAGACGCGCTTCTGCGCGTCGAGACCCTTGCCAGCCGTCATGATGTCGCGAGCGAAAGTTCCGGAGTGTCGGGAATGCGGCGGGTCTTCTCAGCCAGGATGACGCCGCCGCCAAGGACGCGCGCACCTGCGCCGGCATGATCGTAGATCACGCAGGCCTGGCCGGGCGAGACGCCTTCCTCGCCCTGGGCAAGCAGGACGTGGACGCCGCTGTCGTCGACGAGGAGACGCGCCTCGCGCGGCGCCCGGGTCGAGCGCACGCGGACCGCGACTTCGAGGCCTTCGGGCGGCAGTTCGGCGAGGGCTATGTCGCCGATCCAGTTGAGATCGCGCAGGTCGACGCGGCTGACGCTCAGCGCCTCGCGCGGGCCGACGATGACGCGGGCGTTCTGCGCGTCGAGCGCGACGACATAGAGCGGCTCGGCGCCACTGATGCCGAGGCCCTTGCGCTGGCCGACGGTGTAGCGCAGCACGCCTTCGTGCTGGCCGAGCACGCGCCCGTCGAGATGGACGATCTGGCCGGGGCGGGCAGCGCCCGGCTTCAGCCGCTCGATGACGTCGGCATAGCGGCCGTTCGGCACGAAGCAGATGTCCTGGCTGTCGGGCTTGTCGGCGATGGCGAGGCCGAATTCGGCGGCGAGCGCGCGGGTCTCGGCCTTTTCCATCTCGCCGAGCGGGAAGCGCAGCAGGTCGAGCTGCTCCTGCGTCGTGGCGTAGAGAAAATAGCTCTGGTCGCGGTTCTCGTCGGCGGCGCGGAACAGTCCGCGATGGCCGTTGCCGAGATCGCGGCTGGCGACGTAGTGGCCGGTTGCAAGTGCATCCGCCCCGAGTTCGCGAGCGAGCCCGAGCAGGTCGCGGAACTTCACGGTGCGGTTGCACTCGACGCAAGGGATCGGCGTCTCGCCGGCGAGATAGCTTTCGGCGAAGCGCTCGATCACCGCGTCGCGGAAGCGGCTCTCGTAATCCAGTACGTAATGCGGGATGCCGATCGCCTCGGCGACGCGGCGGGCGTCGTGAATGTCCTGGCCGGCACAGCACGCCCCGGCGCGGTGCACGGCGGCACCATGATCGTAGAGCTGGAGCGTGACGCCGACGACGTCGTAGCCCTGGCGCTTGAGCAGCGCCGCGACCACGGAGGAATCGACGCCGCCCGACATCGCGGCGACGACGCGCGTCGCCGCGGGCGGCTTGGCGATGTCCAGCGAATTGAGCGGGGCGGTCATGATGAATTCTGGCGCGCGGCAAACGAGGGCGGGGTGCCCACTTGACGGGTTCTATACCGGCTTTGCCGGGTCGGGACCAGCATCCGCCCGGCAAATACTGCCGGGCCGGTTCGGCGATGCGGCGCTTCCTGCCGGGGGTTGGCCAAGTTGGATCCATCAAGTGACTGATTTGACGCGGTAATTTATCTGGCCCGGCTCTTGCTGTGGCGAGGCTGGCGCCCTTCGCCATCTGGCCGTTCCGGAGTCCTTCATGTCCACCGCGTCGATCTCGCGTTCTCCGTTCGAGACTGCGCCGCCCGCTCGCCGCGAGCCGGCCAAGGCGCGCGGGACGGATGAGGTCTTCACCCTGCCGCAGGCCGAAAAGCCGGGTCAGCAGGACGGGGCGAGCCGCCAGCGCACGCGCGTCGAGCAGGGGCGCGGCGCCGGCGAAGCCGCGGCGGCAGAACGCGCCGGAGCAGGCGGCAAGGAGGTTGCCGAAGCGACGCCTCCGGACGGAGCGGAGAAGACCGAAGGCGGCAAGGCGACCGGCGAGACGAAGGTCGACGGAAGCCGGGCCGATGCGGGCCCGCAGCTCGGCGAGGTGCCTGCCGAAAAGCCTGTCGCTGGTGAGAAGCCGCCGATCGGCGAGGAGATGATCGCAGTCCTGCCGCAGCCGGTGCCGCAGGTGGTCGAGACGGGCAAGCCAGGGCTCGCAGCGGCGCCGGAGGAAGCGGCGCAACCCGCTCCTGATTTCATTGCCGCGACTGGCGAAACGCCGCCGGAGGCTGCCAAGCCCGCGATCGGGTCAAGCGAGATCGCGACGCAATTCCTGGCGCTTGTCGCCACGACGCAGCAGCCCGGCACCGCTGCCGAGCCCGACGACGCAGCAGACAAAGAGGCAGGCGCTGTGCCGAACGGCAAGCCGGAGACCGTGGGCGCGTTGCCGGCCGCCGTTGTCGTAGTGCCGGCTCCGGCCGCGCCGGTCCAGGTCGAAGGCGAGGCGAGCGTCGGTGGCGAAGTCGTTGCCGGCGAGGCCAAGGCCGCAGCCAAGCCGACGGTTGCAGGCACCATGCTGCCGGCCGAGGCCGTCAAGGCCGACCCCGAAGCGGCCGACGAGGCCGGCACGGGACAGACCGGTACCACGACCGCCACGGCCGGCGCCGAAGGCAAGCACGCCGAGCGCGCAGCAGGTGCCGGACAGGTTCCGGCGGTGACCGAAGCCGGCAAGGCGGATGCGCCGCAACAGGCTGCGCCCGCGAACGTCCAGGCAGTCTCGGCTGCCGCTCCGCAGGTGCCGGCAAGGCCGGAGTCGCCGCTGGCACCGCTCGATGCTGCCGCCCAGGCCAATGCACAGGCGCAGGCCGAAGCGAATGCCCGGGCTCACGTCGAGACGACGCGGCCAACGCCGCTGCATGTCGTGCCGGTCGAGATCGGTGCGCGGGCGCTCGCCGGCAACAAGCGTTTCGACATCAGGCTCGATCCGGCCGAGCTCGGCCGCGTCGATGTTCGCCTGGAGATCTCCGACAAGGGCGAGGTCAGCGCCAAGCTGACGGTCGACCGGGTCGAGACCCTGCATCTGCTGCAGCGCGATGCGCGGACGCTGGAACGGGCCTTCGAGCAGGCCGGGCTGAAGCCTTCCGAAGGCGGGGTCGAGATGAGCCTGCGGGATTCCGCCGATCAGAGCTCGCGCCAGCACCGCCAGGAAGACGAGGGCGGACGCACGCGTCGGGCCTGGATCGAGACCGCCGAAGAGGCCGGGCCCGTCACCGAGATGGCGCCGCAGCGCCGGGCCGCAAGGCTCGGCGGCGTCGACCTCAGCATCTGAAGAGAGGCGATACCGTGAGCATCTCCAACACCGGCAAGCTGAGCAATTCGGCCGTCATCGCCGCGCAGAACGGGACCAATGCAAGTGGCGGCGGCACCTCGATCGCCAATAATTTCGACCAGTTCCTGACGCTGCTGACGACGCAGCTCAAGAACCAGAACCCGCTCGACCCGCTCGATACGAACCAGTTCACCCAGCAGTTGGTGCAGTTCGCCGGCGTCGAGCAGCAGCTCAAGCAGAACGAGACGCTGACCGCGCTGCTCGGCGTCAGCAAGGCGACGACCGGGGCGAGCGCGATCGGCTTCGTCGGCCAGAAGGTGACGGCCGACGGTGCCGCGACCCAGCTCAAGGACGACAAGGCCGAGTGGAAGCTCAACGCCTCGAAGGGCGGCACGGCGACGATCACCATCAAGGATGTGAACGGCAAGGTCGTGCAGACCGCCACGACGACGCTGACGGCCGGCGATCAGAGCTATCGCTGGGACGGCAAGACCTCGACCGGCTCGGTCGCTCCCGAGGGCGAATACACGATCACGGTCGACGCCACGGACATTTCCGGTGCCGCGATCACGGTCAAGACCGAGGTCACCGGCATCGTCGATGGCGTCGACTTCTCGACTGCGGTCCCGACCCTGCTGATCGGCGCGATCAAGGTGCCGCTCGACCGGGTGAAGTCGGTGAAGAGCAATTCCTGACGCGCGGCATACTGAAAGCCTGCGCGGTTGCTTTAGGCAAAATTTAAGTCCGGAGGGGTACGGTCGGGAAGAAGTAGGTCTGTTGAGTTGTGTGAGTGTACCATGACCGAGCCGCTGCGACCGCGCGTGAAGTATGTCATCGGCCCCGACGGGAGCCCGCTGACCATCGCCGATCTGCCCCCGATGAACACCCGCCGCTGGGTGATCCGGCGCAAGGCCGAAGTCGTCGCCGCCGTACGCGGCGGCCTGCTCAGCCTCGAAGAGGCCTGCCAGCGTTACACGCTGACGGTGGACGAGTTCCTGAGCTGGCAGATGTCGATCGACCAGCATGGCCTGGCCGGTTTGCGCACCACCCGTATCCAGCATTACCGCCAATAGGCGCTGCTGCATTTTAAGGTTTACCGAGAGGCGCCGGTCCCGACAGGGACCGGCGCCTCTCGGCGTTTGTACCAGCCAATTCCATCTTGAGACGCCACGATCATCACGGCGTTAACCCGGTGCTAACCATGCACTGGGAAAAACTTGCCTAGCGATAGCTGCGCGGGTTGGTCCGCGTCGGCGACGGGCATCGGATGGCGGCGTGAACGGTTTGGTCGATCAGTTCCGGAGATTTGGCGCGGCGCGGCTGGCGGCGATGCTGGCGGTGACGCTGGCGCTGATCGGCTTCTTCGCCTTCGTCATGCTGCGCATGTCGCAGCCGGCGATGGGCGTGCTGTTCGCTGACCTGTCGAGCCAGGACGTCAGCGCGATCCTGAAGGATCTCGACGCGCGCGGCGTCAAATACGAGCTGCGCGGCGACGGGCAGACCATTCTCGCGCCGCGCGCCGACGTGCCGCGCCTGCGGCTCGATCTCGCCGGCAAGGGCATCCCGTCCGGCGGCGGCGTCGGCTACGAGATCTTCGACAAGGGCGACGCCTTCTCCTCGACCAGCTTCGTCCAGAACATCAACCATCTGCGTGCGCTCGAGGGCGAGCTCTCGCGCACCATCCGCTCAATCGGCCGGGTCCAGGCCGCGCGCGTCCATCTCGTCATTCCAGAGCGGCGCCTGTTCGAGCGCGACCGCGAGCCGCCGCGCGCCTCGATCGCGCTCAAGCTCGCCGGCGACCTCGACGCGGCCCAGGTCCGGGCGGTTCGTCATCTCGTCGCCTCGGCGGTGGACGGGCTGAAGCCGGAGCGGGTCTCGATCGTCGACGAGCGCGGCCGGCTTCTCGCCGACGGCGCCCAGGGCGAGCAGGGGCTCGCCGGCGTCGGCCTCGACGAGCGCCAGGGCGCGATCGAGCGGCGGATCAAGTCGCAGGTCGAGGATATCGTCGCCAGCATCGTTGGTCCCGGCCGGGCGCGCGTCCAGGTCTCGGCCTCGCTCGACAGCAACCGCATCGAAAGCCGCTCGGAGACCTTCGATCCCGAGAGCAAGGTCATCCGTTCGAGCCAGAACCGCAACGAGACCTCGACCACCAACGAGGCGCGCGAGGGCGTCACCGTCGGCAACGAGCTGCCGGGTGCGCAGCAGCCGAACCAGGCCCAGCAGGGCGTGCAGAAGGACGCCACCAACAAGAACGAAGAGGTGGTCAACTACGAGATCTCGCGTACCACGCGCACCGAGGTGCTCGAGGGCGGGCGCGTCCGCAAGCTTTCGGTCGCGGTGCTGGTCGACGGCACCTATGCCCGCGGGCAGGGCGCCGAGGCGAGCTACCAGCCGCGGACCCAGGAGGAGCTTGAGCGGATCGGCCAACTGGTGCGTACCGCGATCGGCTTCGACCGGCAGCGCGGCGACCAAGTCGAGGTCGTCAACCTGCGCTTCGCCGAAGGGCCGCAGGCGCAGGCCGATCTCGTCGAGCAGAGCCTGATGCAGCAGCTGCTCTCCTTCACCAAGGAGGACATGGTCCGCTTCGCCGAGATCGGTGTGATCTCGCTGCTGATCCTGATCGTGCTGATGGTGGTCGTGCGTCCGCTTCTGAAGCAGGTACTGGCGCCCGAGCGCGACTTCCGGGCGATCCCGACCTTCATGCGCAATGGCGTGATCGTCACCACGGCCGAGCAGGGCACCGGTGATCCGGCGAACCTGCCCGCAGTCGCCGGTGGCTCCGCTGGCGACGGCGGCGATGGCGATGTCGCCGCACCATCCGAGCGGATGCTGGCGATCGCGCAGGTCAAGGGCCAGCTCAAGGCGCAGTCGGTCGAGAAGATTGGCGCCATGGTCGCGCAGAACCCGGCCGATTCGGTCGCAGTGCTGCGTGGCTGGATCCACGAAAAAGCACCGGCGTGAGGGGCTGAGCCATGGCCACGCGCTCCATAGCCACCCGAAGCACCGGCGAGAGCGATCTCGCCGAGAGCTTTTCGGGGCAGCTGCCGGTGGTCTCGCTGGAGGCCATGACCGGCCCGCAGCGGGCTGCCGTCATCCTGTTGGTGCTCGGCGAGGACCATGGCCGGGTGATCTGGCAGGAGTTCGACGACGAGGAAATCCGGATCATCACCCGGGCGATGGCCGAGCTCGGCACGGTCGATTCCGACCAGGTCGAGCGGCTGATGCTCGAATTCGTCGGCAAGCTCTCCAGCGCCGGCGCGATCACCGGCTCCTTCGACCGCACGATTTCACTACTCGAAAAGATCCTGCCGACCGATCAGGTCGCCCTGATCATGGAGGAGATCCGTGGTCCGGCCGGCCGCAACATGTGGCAGAAGCTCGGCAATATCGACGCCGTCGTGCTCGCCAACTTCCTGAAGAACGAATACCCGCAGACCATCGCGGTGATCCTGTCGCGTATCCGCCCCGAGCATTCCGCCAATGTGCTGCGCAACCTGCCGGGTGAGCTCTCGATCGAGGTGGTCAGCCGCATGCTGCGGATGGAGTCGGTGCAGAAGGAAGCGCTCGACCATATCGAGAACACGCTGCGCACCGAGTTCGTCTCGACCCTGACGCAGACGCGCCGGCGCGACCCGCACGAGATGATGGCCGAGATCTTCAACGGCTTCGACCGTCAGACCGAGACGCGCTTCCTCGCGGCGCTCGATGCCACCAACCAGGAATCGGCCGAGCGCATCCGGGCGTTGATGTTCACCTTCGAGGACCTCGGCAAGCTCGATTCCGCCGGGCTGCAGACGCTGATGCGCCAAGTCGACAAGGACACGCTGGCAAGGGCCCTCAAGGGTGCCGGCGAGGAGATGCGCAACTTCTTCCTCGGCGCCATGTCGCAGCGCGCCGCCAAGAACCTGCTCGATGACATGCAGGGGCTCGGCCCGCTGCGCCTCAAGGAGGTCGACGAGGCGCAGATGAAGATGGTGACGCTGACCAAGGATCTCTCCGAGAAGGGTGAGATCGTCATCTCCAAGGGCAATGCCGAGGACGAGCTGGTTTACTGATGGCCCCCGCCAAGAAATTCATGTTCGACACCGACTTCAGCGGCAACAGCCGCAAGGCGGTCGACGAGGGGGCGCTGGATGCGGCCCGGGCCGAGGGTTTCCACAGCGGCGTCGACCAGGCGCGTCGCGAGGCCGACCAGCAGACCGCGGCGCTGCTGTCGCAACTCGCCAGATCCTGCCAGCAATTGCTGGCGCAGCAGGATGCCCGGCTCGCCGCGATCGAGGAGCAGGCGGCGCATCTCGCCGTGGCCGCCGCACGCGGCCTCGCCGGGGCGGCGCTGGCGGATAAGCCGCTGGTCCAGCTCCTGGCTGCCGCCCGCGAGTGCTTCGGCCATGCAAGGCAGGCACCGCATCTGGTGGTACATGTGCATGAAAGCTTGGTCGAGACCGTCGAAGGCAAGCTCGCGGGGCTGGCGCGCGAGACCGGCTTTGCCGGCCGCGTCGTCGTGCTCGGCGAGCCCGATATCGCTCCGGGCGACGGGCGCATCGAATGGGCCGATGGCGGCCTTGCCATCGACAGCGCGCAGCGCGACGGCGCCATCGAGGCGGCGATCAGAAGCGTATTTGGCCCGGCCGGATCGTCCGGTCAGGGAACGAGGTGACAGACATGGCCGACAACGACCTCAACCTGCCTCCGCTCAATCCGGCCGATCTCTCCTTCGACCACAACAACGATGCCTCTGTCGCCCGCTCCGGTCCGGTGCCGGTCAAGACGGCCGAGGATCTCGAGCAGGTCTTCGACGTGCCGGTGACGGTCTCGGCGGTGCTTGGCTCCTCGCGGATCGCGGTCGGCGATCTCCTGCGGATCACGCCCGGCGCCGTGCTCGAACTCGACCGGCGCGTCGGCGAGGCCATCGACATCTTCGTCAACGAGCGCCTGGTGGCGCGCGGCGAGGTGGTGGTGGTCGAGGAGCGCCTCGGCGTCACCATGACGGAAATCATCAAGGCCGACCGGTGACGAACCGGACCGCCAAAGCAGATCACGCAAGGAAGTCCTGACCCATGCGCCTCATCATCGTCGGCAGCCTCAAGGGCCAGCTCATCACCGCGGCGAAGATCGCCGTCTCGCATGGCGCCGCCGTGACCCATGCCGAGAGCGCCGAGCAGGCGCTCGCCGTGCTGCGTGCCAAGGGCGGCGATCTGCTGATGGTCGATGTCGAGCAGCCGATCGCCAAGCTGATCGCGGCGCTCAAGGCCGAGCGCATCCGCACCCCGCTCGTCGCCTGCGGCACCTCGACCGATGCCCGGGCCGCAGTGGCGGCGATCCAGGCCGGCGCGCGCGAATATGTGCCGCTGCCGCCGGATCCCGAGCTGATCGCGGCGGTGCTCGCCGCCGTCGCCTCCGACAAGGCCAGCCTGATCTGGCGAGACCCGGCGATGGAGCGCGTCGTCCAGCTCGCCAACCAGATCGCCCGTTCCGACGCGCCGGTGCTGGTCACCGGCGAAAGCGGCACCGGCAAGGAGATGATCGCCCAGCACCTGCACCAGAAGTCGCTGCGCAAGGACAAGCCCTTCGTCGCGGTGAACTGCGCGGCGATCCCCGACAACCTGCTCGAATCCGAACTGTTCGGCCATGAGAAGGGCGCCTTCACCGGGGCGGTCGCCCGCCGCATCGGCAAGTTCGAGGAAGCCAGCGGCGGCACGCTGCTGCTCGACGAAATCTCGGAAATGGATGTGCGGCTGCAGGCCAAGCTGCTGCGCGCCCTGCAGGAGCGGATGATCGACCGGGTCGGCGGCACGCAGCCGGTCAAGGTCGACCTGCGCATCATCGCGACCTCGAACCGCAATCTCGGCGACGCCGTGCGCGAAGGTTCGTTCCGCGAGGACCTGTTCTACCGGCTCAACGTCGTGCATCTGCGCCTGCCGGCGCTGCGCGAGCGCCCGGGCGACATCCTGGCGCTGGCCGACCATTTCGCCCGGAAATACGCCGAGCTGAACGGGCTGCCGCAGCGCCCGATCGCAGCCGAGGCGCGCAAGCTGCTGCTCGCCAATGGCTGGCGCGGCAATGTCCGTGAGCTCGAGAACACCGTCCACCGTGCCGTGCTGCTGGCGCAGGGCGTCGAGATCGGCACGGAGGCGATGCTGACCCCGGAGGGCGAGACGCTCGGCCCGGCTACCGGCCGCGACGTCGCCTCACGGGCGGCCCAGACGGCAGAGGCGATGACGCGCGGCCTCGTCGGGCGCACCGTCGCCGATGTCGAGCGCGACCTGATCCTCGACACGCTCGACCATTGCCTCGGCAACCGCACACATGCGGCGAAGATCCTCGGTATCTCGATCCGGACCTTGCGCAACAAGCTCGGCGAATATGTCTCTGCCGGCATTCCGGTGGCCGAGCCGGGGCAGGCGCGGACGCAGTCGCTCTGAGCACGGCGACGGCCGCAGAAAATGAAGCGGGCCGGAGCGATGCTCCGGCCCGTGGAAAACCACTCAGTAGTAGTAGCGGCGGCGGTAATAGGGCCGCGGGCGATAATAGTAGCGCGGGCGATAATAGGGACGCCGATAATAGCGCGGGCGATAATAGGGGCGCCGGTAATAGGGGCGCCGATAATAGTAGTACTGGCTGAACTCGGCGTCGGTCTTGTCGAGCGCGGCGCTGGTCTCGGCGTCGAGCGCTTCGCCGCCTTCAGTTGCCTTGGGCTCCGGCGCCGGCGTTGGAACGAGCTTCGGCTGGGCCGCCTCGGCGGCGGCGATACCGCCGACGCTGGCAGCGGCGAGACCGCCGAACAGCGCCATCACGAATGAACGTCTATCCATGCATTCCTCCATCAGGTTCGATCCGAGCGCCGCGTTCCCGCGAGGCTACTCTATGTCCCTCCTGACCATCCGTCACGTCCGGGACGCGCCGGTGGGCGGCGGGGGCTGACGGCGCGGGGGGCCGGCCGTTAGCGCTTTGGGATGGTCTGAGGCCAAATCGCCCGGCCTCGTCGGCATCCCGAATATTGCGGTCTGCGGGGGTCATTGCGCCCCCAGCGGCCGGCTGATGTCCTCCAGCGAGCGGCGCTCGGCCCTGACCGCGAACTTCCAGGCGATCAGGCCAGCGCCGATCATCAGCACGGCACCGAACAGATAGCCGCCGAGCACGCTGGTGCGCGAGCCGGTATCGATCAGGGCGCCGAAGACCCAGGGGCCGGCGACGCCGCCGAGGCCGGTGCCGAGCGCGTAGAAGACGGCGATGGCGAGCGCCCTGATCTCGAGCGGATAGGTCTCGCTCACCGTCAGATACGCCGAGCTCGCCGCGGCGGATGCGAAGAAGAAGACGACGCTCCAGCAGGCGGTGAGCTGGGCGGCCGTGAGCAGGTCGCGCTCGAAGAGCAGGCCGGTGCCGGCCAGCAGCAGGCCCGACAGCACATAGGTCGCAGCGATCATCGTTCGACGGCCGAGGCTGTCGAAGAGCCGGCCGAGCAGCAGCGGGCCGAGGAAATTGCCGGCGGCGAAGGGCAGAATGAACCAGCCGATCGCATTGGACGGCACATTGTAGAAATCGGTGAGGATCAGCGCGTAGCTGAAGAAGATGGCGTTGTAGAAGAAGGCCTGCGACGACAT
This sequence comes from Allobosea rubneri, assembly GCF_032464875.1. Lineage (NCBI taxonomy): Bacteria > Pseudomonadati > Pseudomonadota > Alphaproteobacteria > Hyphomicrobiales > Alloboseaceae > Allobosea > Allobosea rubneri. The sequence goes on along the minus strand of NZ_JAWDID010000003.1, from coordinate 157,859 downwards.
CAGCGCGAGCGCCACCAGCGTGCGCGGCCGGTGGGTCACGAACAGGGTGTGGCCGACCTCCTTCATTGGGGTGAAGCGCCGGGGCCGCAGGGTGAGGGTCGGGAGCGGGGCCTGCGCCGGCGGGGCAGGGGCAAAGGCCTCGATCCGCGCCACGATGGCTTCGGCCTCGGCGAGACGGCCATGGCTCATCAGCCAGCGCGGGCTCTCGGGAATCCAGCGGCGCAGGAAGAGGATGATCAGGCCGAGCGCGGCGCCGATGAAGAAGGCGAGCCGCCAGCCGAGCTCGGGATCGATCACCCTGGGGTCGAGCAGCACGATCGCGCCGATTCCGCCCATCGCGGCACCGACCCAGAAGGAGCCGTTGATGACGAGGTCGGTCCAGCCACGGACACGGGCGGGCACCAGCTCCTGGATTGTCGAGTTGATCGCTGTGTACTCGCCACCGATGCCCATGCCGGTCAGGAAGCGGAAAAGGAGGAAGCTCCAGAGGTTCCAGGAGAAGGCGGTCGCGGCCGTCGCGGCGAGATAAAGCAGCAGGGTGATGGTGAAGAGGCGCTTGCGGCCGAGCCGGTCGGTCAGCCAGCCGAAGAGCACCGCCCCGATCACCGCGCCGGCGAGATAGGCCGCGCCGGCGAGGCCGACCTCGGTGTTGCTGAACTTGAGGACCGGGCTTTCCTTCAGCGCGCCGGACACGGAGGCTGCGAGCGTGACCTCGAGGCCGTCGAGGATCCAGGTGACGCCGAGGGCGACGACGACGAGCGTGTGGAAGCGTGACCAGGGCAGCCGGTCCAGCCTGGCGGGAATGTCGGTGACGATTTCGCGGGGCAGGTCGCGCGTTTCGTTCACGGCTCCCGTTCCATTACAGAGCGGCCGGAGGCCGCGAGGAGGGAAAAGGCCGGCGCCTTCACGCCGGCCCGTTCGGCGTCAGCGCACGTAGACGCGGCGCGGTCGGACGACGGTGGTGCGCCGGACCACAACCGGGCGACGATAATAGCCCGGCGGCCGGCGGACGACGGTGGTACGCCGGACGACGACAGGACGGCGATAGCCGACCGGACGGCGCACCACGGTGGTGCGGCGGACCACTGTCTGGGTGAAGTCGGCGTCGGCCTTGTCGAGACCAGCCTTCAATTCGAGGGCGAGATCCTCGGGACCGGGAACCGGGCTGGCTGGCGCCGGCATTGCCGCCTGAGCCAGGCCCGCACCACCGATAGCGGCTGTGGCGAGGCCACCGAACAGGCTCAATACAAACGAGCGTCTATCCAAGATTTTCTCCAATAATCCAGGCCCGAAAGCCAATCTTGTCGACCCGCGTCGAGTTGGCTGGCCGAATGCGGCCGCAAAGCGGCCATTCGATAACGGTCTGTTCAGGGAAAGGTTCCAAACGGGATTTTTTCGCCTTCTTAACCACTCGTTCACCATACACCCGGCAAGAATTGCCGGGTGTGGATCGCGCTTCGTGACGGGCCACGCATGGAGCGGGCTGGGCGATGAGCGATGTGACGGCGGGCGCTGGCGGTGGCATGACCATGCCGACGCGCGGCCAGATGGGCAGCCTGCTGAACCGTCCGGACCTGTTCCTCGCGATCGGCGTGATGGGCATCCTCGTGGTGCTGATCTTCCCGATGCCGGCGGTCCTTCTGGATCTCCTCCTGGCGTTGTCGATCATCCTCTCGGTGCTCGTGCTGATGACGGCGCTGTTCATCGAGGAGCCGCTGGAGTTTTCCGCCTTCCCGACGGTGCTGCTGATCGTCACCATGTTCCGGCTGGCGCTCAACCTCGCCTCGACGCGCCTGATCCTGTCGCATGGTCATGAGGGCAGCTCCGCCGCCGGCCATGTCATCGAGGCCTTCGCCAATTTCGTGATGAGCGGCAATTTCGTGATCGGGGTGATCGTCTTCACCATCCTGATCATCGTGAATTTCGTCGTCATCACCAAGGGTTCCGGCCGCATCGCCGAGGTTGCGGCGCGCTTCGCCCTCGATGCGCTGCCCGGCAAGCAGATGGCGATCGACGCCGATCTTTCGGCCGGTCTGATCGACCAGGATGTCGCCAAGGCCCGCCGCAAGGCGCTGGAGGACGAAGCCTCCTTCTTCGGGTCGATGGACGGTGCCTCCAAATTCGTGCGCGGCGACGCGATCGCCGGCCTCCTGATCACCTTCATCAACGTCATCGGCGGCATCATCATCGGCGTCGCGCAGCAGGGCATGAGCTTCGGCGCGGCGGCCCACAACTACACCCTTCTCACCGTCGGCGATGGCCTCGTCAGCCAGATCCCGGCGCTGATCGTCTCGACTGCGGCTGGCCTGCTCGTCTCGAAATCGGGCGTGCGCGGCGCTGCCGACAAGGCGCTCGGCAAGCAGCTCTCGGGCTATCCCAAGGCGCTCGGCATGTCGTCGGCGGTGATGGCGCTGATCGCGATCCTGCCCGGCATCCCGATGCTGCCCTTCCTGGTGCTGGCGGGCGGCTCGGCCTGGCTCGCCCGGCATTTCGGCCAGATCGCCAAGGAGCGGGCGGTGGAGACCGCGCAGGCGGCGCAGGACGCTTCCCCGCTGGCGGCCGACGGCACGCCGAAGGAAGAGACGCTGAACGACCTGCTGAAGCTCGACGAGCTCAAGATCGAGATCGGCTACGGGCTCTTGCCCCTGGTCAACGCGCCGGGCGGGGCAGACCGCCTGACCGACCAGGTCCGGGCGTTGCGGCGCCAGCTCGCGGCCGAGCTCGGCTTCGTCATGCCGGCGGTGCGCATCGTCGACAACGTCCAGCTCGAGGCGAACAACTACTACATCAAGATCAAGGAGATCGATGCCGGTCACGGCGTCGTCTACGCCGGCCAGTACATGGCAATGGACCCGATGGGCGGCAGCGTGAACCTACCCGGCCACAATGTGCTGGAGCCGACCTTCGGCTTGCCGGCGACCTGGATCGACGCGGCGCTGCAGGACGAGGCGCAGCTGCGCGGCTTCACGGTGGTCGACGCCGCGACCGTGATCTCGACCCACCTCACCGAGGTTCTCAAGTCGCACATGCCGGAGCTGCTCTCGCATGGCGAGGTCCAGAAGCTGCTGCGCGAGCTGCCGAAGGACCATGCCGATCTCGTCAAGGAGATCGTGCCGAACCAGATCTCGACCACCGGCATCCAGCGCGTGCTGCAGCTCCTGCTCGCCGAGCGCATCTCGATCCGCGACCTCGCGACCATCGTCGAGGGCATCGCCGAGGTCGCGGGCGGCATCAAGAACCCGCGCGACATCGCCGAGCATGTCCGCGTCCGGCTCGCCCGCCAGATCTGCGCCCAGTTCTCCAACCAGCACGGGCAACTGCCGATCATCACCCTGTCGCCGGCCTGGGAGAGCGTCTTCGCCGAGTCGATCGTCGGCCAGGGCGAGGACCGCCATCTCGCCATGCAGCCCTCGCGCCTGCAGGAATTCGTCCATGCCGTGCGCGACAAGTTCGAGGACGCGGCGCGGATGGGCGAGATGCCGGCGCTCGTGACCTCCGGTATGGCCAGACCCTTCGTGCGCCAGATCGTCGAGCGCTTCCGGCGCGAGACGCCGGTGCTCTCGCAGGGCGAGATCCATCCGCGGGCCAAGCTCAGGACGGTCGGGAGCGTCTGACCTACACGGCCAGCTTCGCGCAACCTTCCACGCTCTCGTCCTTCGAGACGCCGCTTCGCGGCTCCTCAGGATGAGGACTGAGGAAGCGTGTTCCCAGGGAGTCAGCGCCGCGACACTACCACGAGATAGCGCGCCGGCCCGGGGCCGGGATTGCTGAAGCGGCAGTCGCTCGGCGGGCCGAGCTCCATGCAGTCGCCGGGTTCCAGCCGCGTGACGACGCCGCCCTCGTCGAAATCCAGCAGCCCGGACTGCATCCAGATCTGCTGGCGGATGAAGGCATAGGAGCTGGCGGGGTAGGCGATGGCGGCGCCGGCAGGAAGCTCGCCCGCAACCAGTTCGAGATCGCCATTGCCGGCCGGCGAGATGGCGCGGCGGACGAAGCCGGTCTCCGGGTCGCGCCAGGAGGGCTGGTCGGCGGCGCGCCGCAGGCGCTCGCCGGCGCTCTCGATACGGGCGAGCAGATTGGACAGGGTCAGCCCGAAGGCACCTGAGAGCCGGCCGAGCAGAACCGCGGTCGGGCTGGCCTCGCCGCGCTCGATCCGGCTGATCATGGCGCGCGAGACGCCGGAGCGCTCGGCGAGATCGTTCAGGCTCCAGCCCCGCGCCTCGCGCTCGCCACGCAGCCTCTCTGCCAGTCTTGACGCGAGATCGTCCATCATCATACCCTTCTTTCTCATATAATAGACTGTGGCAGGGGCATTGGCCAGATGGCGAGGCGGGCGCCCTGCATCCGCGCCATGGCTGCATGCCCGGCCGGCATTGGCCCTTGCTCGTCTCTCTCGCTAAGCGCAGCCCATGTCCCGCAATGCCGCTCTCTTCGCCTTGATGTGCCTCGTCTGGGGCCTGACCTGGCTGCCGATCAAGGTCGGGGCTCAGCATGTGCCGCCGGTCTTCCTCGCGGCGGCGCGCTTCACCATTGCGGGTGTGCTGATGCTCGCCTGGGCGGGGCGCGACCTCAGGAAGGTGCCGGCGGATGCATGGCCGCGCCTCGTCGCCACGGCGCTGCTGCTCAACACCGGGAACTATTCGCTGCTGTTCTGGGGGGCCGCGCAGGCGCCGAGCGGCCTCGCCGCGATCGTCAACTTCGCGACGATCCCGATCTTCACGATCATCGCCAGCCGGACGATCGAAGGCCAGGCGATCGGCGCGCGCAAGCTTGCCGCCATCGGCCTCGGCACGCTCGGGCTGTGCTTCCTGTTCGCGACGCGGGCGCTCGGCGGCCTGGACGCGGCGAGCGGCAATCCGCTGGAAATCTGGGGCCTCGCCGCGATCGCGCTCGGAACCCTGCTCTACTGCTTCGGTGCCGTCCTGGCGCGTCCCATCGCCAGCCGTATGCCGACGCTGGCCCTTGCAGGCTGCCAGACGCTGATCGGCGGGATCGGCCTCAGCCTCGTCTCGGCCAGCTTCGAGACCGTGACGGCCGCGCATTTCCAGGCGCTCGTCGCGTGGCCGACGCTGCCTTCGCTCGCCTTCCTCGTGCTCGGCGGCTCGCTGATCGGTTTCACCGTCTATATGCGGCTGGTGCGCGACTGGGGCGCTTTCCGGGCCGGGCTCTATGCTTTCATCAGCCCGGCGGTCGCGGTGGCCGCTGGCGTGCTCGTGCTGTCCGAGCCGTTCGGCTGGAGCGAGGCGCTCGGGAGCCTTTTGATGTTCGGCGCGGCAGCGATCGCGCTGAAGCGCTGAGGGCCCCGCTTTCCGGTTGCCGCGATGGTGTGGCCGCCGGTCGGCTTCTTTGCGAGGGCACCGGTGCTGGGTTCCGGGCTCAGGCCTTCGGCCTGTCCCGGAAAGACGGCATGGTTCCGTTCGTAAGCGAGCGTGCGCTCAAGCCTCAATCCGGCTTGTCGATGTGCAGGGCCGCGGCCTTGGCAGCCGCCTGCTCCTGCGCCTTTACCTGAGTCTCATGCGCCATCGCCTTGCGCAGCTGGGCGCGCTCGAAGGCGAGCACGATCGGCAGCGAGAGCACCAGCGGCAGGATGAGATAGAACAGGCGCCAGATCAGCAGCGCGGCGAAGACGGCGGGGGCGGGCACGCCCGGCATGACGGCAAGGAAGACCGCCTCCATCACGCCGACGCCGCCGGGAACCTGGCTGAGCAGACCGGCCGAGAACGAGATCAGGAAGGCGCCGAGCACGATGAAGAAGCCCGGATTGCCCTGGTCCGGCAGCGCGAAATAGATGATGCCGGCCGCCCCCATCAGCTCCAGCGGCGCCGCGAGATACTGTCGTGCGACGATCGGCAGGCGGGGATAGACCAGCTCGAATTTGCCGATCCTGAGCGGCTTGAAGCGCAGCCAGGAGCCGATCGTGTAGAGAACGCAGAAGGCGAGCAGGCCGAACCCGATCAGCCGGGCTTGCGTGTCGCCGATGCCGAACCATTGCGAGAGGCGGTGCAGGGGCCGCAGGATCTGCGGCTCGCCGACGAGGACGAGGCCAAGCAGCAGGATGGTGCCGAAGGCGAAGGTGAAGGAGCAGAGCGCAACGAGCACCGCGATCTCTGCCGCGGTCAGCCCCTTCGCGTGATAGGCGCGATAGCGCACCATGCCGCCGGAGAACACCGAGGCGCCGATATTGTGCGACAGCGCGTAGGTGACGAAGGAGCAGAGCGAGATATAGGGCCAGGAAATGCCCTTCTCCTTGCCGAGATGGAGAAGTGCGATGCGATCGTACCAGGCGAGCGCGGCATAGGCGACCAGTGTCGCAAGGCCGGCATGGAAGAAGGCGGCGGGCGGGATCAGCGCGATCTTCTGGCCGATGCCGCCGGCGACGATGGCGATGCTGTCCCAAAGCCCTGCATGCTCGAGGCGCGCACTCATCGCCTCGTTGGTCAGAGCCTCGGTCTTGAGCTTGTCCCAGAGCAGCTCGACGGACCAGATGACAGCGACGAGGCCGATCAGCGGCCAGAGATAGTCGAGATACTTCTTCATGAAACCCGCAGGCAGCCGGACGGCGAGGGAGGTATCGAGGCTATGCGCAGTCTGCAGCCGGCGCATGCGATATCCGCGCGGGTCGCGTTCGTTCTCTCTGCCAGCGGCCGGCAGCGAGGGCAAGCGGCGCGACGGTATTTCGTTTCAGCCGAGCCACTTGCCGCAAGGTCGGTCAGTGACCGTTCTTCTTGAGCCAGTCCCGCATGAAGGCGATCTCCTTCTCCTGCTCGGTGATGATCGCATTCGCGAGCTTGCGCAGCTCCGGGTCCTTGCCATGGGCGAGCACGACCTTGGCCATGTCGATCGCGCCCTGGTGGTGGGGGATCATGCCACGGACGAAATCGGCATCGGCGTCGCCGGTGAAGGCAACCATCATGTCCTTGTGCATCTTGTCGTTGACCGCCTTGTAGGCAGTGGTCGCTGCGCTGTCCGCGGCGCTGGCGCCATGGTTGCCGTGGCCCTGATGGCTCTGGGCGAAGGCGGAGCCGGCGGAGGCGAGGGCACCGGACAGGGCGAGACCGGCGAAAAGCCTGCGGTCGATGGTCATATGATATCCTTTCGAAGCACGAGGCCGCCGTCAGGGCGTACCGGGTCAGGCCCGGCATCGCCTGTGGGCGGGCTGCCGGACGAACAGCCGGCCTGGTCCAGTTGGGCCGGGATCATGTCATGATCGCGGCGAAACGAATCGAGCCCGGGCGTCGCCCCGGCGGAGCCCCATGTCCGAGACCTTTTCCATCAGCCTCAACGGCGTCACCGACCTGCCGCCGGGCAAGGTCGCCGCCATCGTCACCTCGCTCGAAATGACCGCCGCGCCGCCAGTGAGGCAGGACCCGCCGGGCACCGAAGGGTTGACGCTGGAGCCGATCGGTGCGCCCGATACGGCGCGTTATCTCGCCATGTACCGGGTGTTGGGCGAGCGCTGGATGTGGTTCAGCCGCCTGGTCAAGCCGGCGGCCCATAGCGAGGCGGTCCTCGGCGACGCGGCGGTGCTGTGCTTCGTCGTGCGTCTCGAGGGGCGCGATGTCGGATTGCTGGAGCTGGACTTCCGCGAGGCGGGCGAGGGCGAGCTCGCTTTTTTCGGCCTGGAGGAAAGCGTGCTCGGCAAGGGCGCGGGGCGCTGGCTGATGAACCGGGCGCTGGAACTGGCCTGGGCCCGGCCGATCTCACGATTCTGGGTACACACCTGCACGCTCGATCATCAGGGAGCGCCGGAATTCTACCAGCGCTCCGGATTCAGGGCGTTCAAGCGCAGCGTCGAGGTGGTCGACGATCCAAGGCTCGCGGGCCATATGCCGCGAGCCTCCGTGCCGCATCATCCGGTGATCGAATGATGTGGCTGTGGGCTTACATGCCGGGGCGCGGCGAGCGCAGGCCGATCGAGTCCATCATCGCCTGATCGCGGGCGGCGTCGGCGGCACGCTCGGTGGCGCGCTCGCGGTCCTCGAGGATCTCGACCTTCTTCATCTCCTCGAAGGCCTCCTGCAACTCACCCTTGGCCTCTTCGAGCTGGCCCTGCAGGTTGTCGGCCGACTGGCGCAGATTATCCCGGCGACCGAGCGCCGCCTTGGCATAGGTCGGGTACGCGAAATGGGCGGGATCGGAGATCCCGGCGCGGCTTTCCTCGTTCTGGATCTCGCGATCCAGATCGCCCGCCATCCGGTGAAACTCGGCGATCATCATCTCGATCTGGCTCACGCGGCGGCGCTTCTCATCCACCTGGAACCGTTTGAGACGCAAAAGGGTCTCTCGCGACTTCATGTCGGCTCTTACTCCTGATTACGCATGGCGGCGTGCCAACCCCTCGGCACGGCGCCCGAACGACTTACGCGAGACGAAAAGGACAATGGCGCAAGGAGGTTGACCGTTCCTTACCGGCAATGGCCGCATTTGACGCATGTTGCATCTGCGCCATGGAGCCTGCCGACTGGACGCGGCCTCGCCTAGTCTCGACGGTATCAAGAATCAGCAGCAAAAGTGCTGCGGGACCATCGTCTTGCCCGGCCCTTTCCGTCTTCCCCAATATGGGCCGCTGCTTGCCGGCCTCGCCCTCACCCGGATCATCGGCTGGGGTTCGATCTACTATTCGCCCTCGGTCCTTGCGGCCTATCTCGACCGCGATCTTGGCCTCGGCCCGGCGGTGGTCTTCAGCGGGGTGACCATCCTCCTGGTCACCGGCGCCGCGCTCTCGCCGTCGCTCGGGCGTCATCTCGACCAGCGTGGCACGCGCCAGGCGATGTGCGTCGGTGCGGTGATCGCCGCGATCGGACTCGCTTTGCTCTCGCAGGTGCAGGGGCCGATAAGCTATCTGGCGACCTGGTTCGTCATCGGCATCGGCCACGCGATGCAACTCGCCAACACCGGCAACGTCACGGTGGCGCAATTGATGGGCGAGCGCACGCGCAAGGTCATCGGCCTGATGATGCTGGTGACCGGGCTCGCCTCCAGCGTGTTCTGGCCGCTGACCGCGGCGCTGTCCGCCGCCTATGGCTGGCGCGTCTGTCTTTTGATCTTTGCGGCGATCCAGCTCCTCATCGTCCTGCCGATCCACCTCGCCATTCCGCGCTATCGGATGAAGCCTGCGGGCGAAGCTGTCGACGCCGGGCAGGAGACTGCCGATGAAGGCCGGGTGCCGCCATCGGCACGGCGCGCGACCTTCTGGCTGATGGCGCTGAGCTTCTCCGCCAGCGGCCTGGTCTCCTGGGGGCTGCCGCTGCACGTGATCGGCCTGATGCAGGAGGCTGGTCTCAGCAATGCGACGGCGGTGGCGATCGCGACGCTCAGCGGCCCGGCGACGCTGGTCGCCCGGGCCATCGATGCGGTGGCGGGCCATCGGCTGCCGGTCGAGCGCGTCGCGCTCGGGGGGCTCGCGATCGGACCGCTGTCCTGCCTGCTGATGGCGCTCGCGCCGGGGGCTGCTCCGGTCGCGGTCGCGTTCATCCTCTTGTTCAACGCTGCGATGGGGGTGATCGCGGTCGCCCGCGCGACCTTGCCGCTGGCGCTGTTCGGCCGCCACGGATTCGGCAGCATGTTGGGGCGGCTTGCGGTTCCGCAGAACCTGACCTTCGCGGCCGCGCCACTGCTGTTCGCGTTGATGATCGAGCGGATCGGCCCGTCCGGAACGCTCTACATCTCGGCCATGATCCAGTTCGCGGCGCTGCTGGCGATGGTCGCGCTGGCGCGTCGCCTCAGGACCTGAGTCCGGCGGGCGCAAATGTCGCGGCTGGTGCCTTGAGTGTGCCGTGTTAGGGCGGCAACGGTTCTGTGCCGCAGTCTCCGCGGTTGCCGCATGATCGCGCCACCGCCCCGGCGAGGCGCGTGGATCTATTGAGAAACTCCCGAGCCCGATGCCGCTTCCACTCTTCTCCCGCCGCGTGGTCCTTCCGACCTTGTTCGCCGGGCTCGCCGTCTCGGCCAAGGCCGGCGAGCGCCCGCCGGTCTTCCGCACCTCGCGCTATCAGTTCAGGGAGCTAGACCCGGTCGTCACCATGACGCCGCTGGCGCTTGCGCGGCTGGACGGCAAGCCAGCTCTGGCGAAGCCGACAAACGGGAAGGTCACCTTGGTCTATCTCTGGGCGACCTGGTGCCCGGTCTGCCGGATCGAGCTGCCGCGCTTCGAACGTCAGCTGGGCGGGCTGAGACAGAACGGCATCGAATTGCTGACGATCGCCACCGACGAGCGCGAACCGGCGCATGTCCGGTCCTATCTCGCCCGGCTCGGCGTCAAGCGGCTTCCGGTCTTCCTCGACCATGGCGGCACGCGGCTCTCGGCGCCGCGCGACGATGGCAGCGAATCGCCGTTCTCACTTTCCGAAGGCCAGCCGATCACCTATGCGGTCGATCCGCGCGGCGGAGTGCGAGGCTATATTCTCGGGGAGGCGGACTGGTCCTTGCCGCAGGCCCAGGCGCTGCTCGGCTATTTCGCCAGAGCTTGAGAATACCGGTGCTCACATCCCCATTATGCGGGCGAGCCTGGCATAGCCGTCGCCCAGCCCCGTCGCCTCGTCCTTGGCCTGTTTCAGGAAGGCTTCGAGCTCGGGGTTGAGGCGGATCGCCTCGTCGACCTCGGCGGATGCGCCCTGGCGATAGGCGCCCAGGCGAATCAGTTCCTCCATGTCGGCATAGGTCGCGAGCGTGGCGCGAGCCTTCTGGACGACCGGATAATAGGCCGGGTCGCAGGAGCGTGGCATGGTGCGCGAGACCGATTTCAGCACGTTCACCGCCGGATAGCGGCCGCGTTCGGCAATGCCGCGTTCCATCACGATGTGGCCGTCGAGAATGCCGCGCACCGCGTCAGCGACCGGCTCGTCATGGTCGCCGCCGTCGACGAGCACGGTGAACAGGCCCGTGATGGCGCCGTCGCCCGTGCCGGGGCCGGCCCGTTCGAGCAGGCGTGGCAATTCGGCGAAGACCGTCGGCGTGTAGCCCTTGGTGGTCGGTGGCTCGCCGGCGGCGAGGCCGATCTCGCGCATCGCCATGGCGAAGCGGGTGACCGAGTCCATCAGGCACATCACCTGCAGGCCCTGGTCGCGGAAGAACTCGGCCAGCGCCAGCGTCGTCAGTGCCGCCTGCTTGCGCATCAGCGCCGGTTCGTCCGAGGTCGCGACGACGACGACCGAGCGGGCGAGTCCGTCCGGCCCGAGGTCGTCCTGCAGGAATTCCTGGACCTCGCGACCGCGCTCGCCGACCAGGCCGATGATGTTGACGTCGGCGCGGGCATAGCGGGCGAGCATCGAGAGCAGCACCGATTTTCCGACGCCGGAGCCGGCGAAGATGCCCATGCGCTGGCCGAGGCAGCAGGTCAGGAAGGTGTTGAGCGCCCGCACGCCGAGATCGAGCGGCGGGCCGACGCGGCGCCTCGCATGGGCCGGCGGCGGGTCGTTGCGGAACGGGATTGTCCTCTCGCCGAGCGGGAGGGCCGGGCCGCCATCCACAGGCCGGCCGAGTGCGTCGACGACGCGGCCGAGCCAGGCCGAGGTCGGGCGCAGGCCCGGCACCGTACGCTCGACATAGGCGGGGCAGCCGCGTCGGACGCCGTCGAGTCCGCCAAAGGGCATGACCAGGGCCTTGTCGCCGGAAAAGCCGATGACTTCGCAGGGAATCCGGGTGCCGGCGGCGATTTCGATGCCGACGCGCCCGCCGAGGCTCATCGCCGAGATCGGCCCGGAAACCTCGACCATCAGGCCGCGGACGGCGGTGACCCGGCCATAGACGGTCGTGCCCTCGATGCCGCCGATGATGGCGGCGAGGTGGGAAAGCCGTTCGGGATCGCGTTGCGCACCGCTCATGATGCCTGCCGTCAACCTTTCATTTACCTCTGTGATTAACACTGCGTTTCGAAGCTATGCCGCTGGGAGGTGCCATTTTCGGGCAAATCCTCGGGGCGAGCTTCCGCGAAGGGCGCTTTCGCGGCTGAAGCCAGATCGATCCGTGTCAAATTCGACTCACCTCGACAAGGATCGTTAGCTTTCTCCGAAGAAGCGCTTGCGCCCGGGAATCAGGGTTTGTTAACCATTTCCCCGTAGCGTGTCGCGTGGCGTTTCATCAGGCAAGCTTTCGCCGTCCAGGGCCGTGGGGGTTCGGGGCGGAGTCAATTCGGATCGCTGGCCTCGGGGCGAAATTGGGGACGTGACATGCGGGTTCTGCTGATCGAAGACGATAGCGCAACCGCCCAAAGCATCGAGCTGATGCTGAAGTCAGAGAGCTTCAACGTCTACACGACGGACCTGGGCGAAGAGGGCGTCGATCTCGGCAAGCTCTACGATTACGACATCATCCTGCTCGACCTCAATCTGCCCGACATGTCCGGCTACGAGGTCCTGCGGTCCTTGCGCGTCGCCAAGGTCAAGACCCCGATCCTGATCCTCTCCGGCCTCGCCGGCATCGAGGACAAGGTGAAGGGCCTCGGCTTCGGCGCCGACGACTATCTGACCAAGCCGTTCCACAAGGACGAGTTGGTCGCGCGCATCCACGCCATCGTGCGCCGCTCGAAGGGCCATGCCCAGTCGGTGATCACGACCGGCGACCTCGTCGTCAATCTCGACACCAAGACGGTCGAGGTCGATGCCCAGCGCGTCCACCTGACGGGCAAGGAATACCAGATGCTGGAGCTGCTCTCGCTCCGCAAGGGCACCACGCTCACCAAGGAGATGTTCCTCAACCATCTCTATGGCGGCATGGACGAGCCCGAGCTCAAGATCATCGACGTGTTCATCTGCAAGCTGCGCAAGAAGCTGGCGAACGCGTCCGACGGCAAGAACTACATCGAGACGGTCTGGGGCCGCGGCTATGTGCTGCGCGAGCCGTCCGACGCCGAGGAACGCATCCCGGCCTGAAGTTCGTCATCAGCGTGTCATCACCGGCGCGCTACACGAAAGTCGCCTGATCGTCGGATGTACACGACAGGTGAACGGGGACCCCGCCGAGAGGCGGGGTTTTTGTTTGGCGCCTTGCGCAAGAGGCTCGTGGGATCGAGACGGAAGGTCCGCGCAGCGCGGGCCGCGTCAGCTCAGCGGGACGAAGCTGCGCGCCGGAGAACCCGCCGGGCCCGCGGGCTCGGGGCGCTGCGTCGCCCGGCTCGTGGCGTCGCGGTAAAGGCCGCGATGGAGAGGGTCGGGCACCAGCGTCGTGGTGATGCCGATGACCGTCTCGGCTGCGCCGAGAATGAAGGCGCCGTTCGGCGCCAGGCGCTGGGAAAGCGCCGCCATGACCCGCGCCTTGGTCGGCACGTCGAAATAGATCAGGACGTTGCGGCAGAAGATGACGTCGAACTGGCCGAAATGGGTGCTCGATTCCAGCAGGTTGTGCTGCTTGAGCTCGACCATGGCGCGGACACGGTCATCGACGCGCCATTTGTCGCCCTCCTGACGGAAATATTTGAGCAGGAGCTGGATCGGCAGGCCACGCTGGACCTCGAACTGGCTGTAGAGGCCCTGGCGGGCCTTCTCGAGCACCTCGGTCGAAATGTCGGTGCCGAGGATCTCGATCTTCCAGCCGGCGAGGCGCGGCGCCGCCTCGTCGAGGATCATCGCCAGCGAGTAGGCCTCCTGTCCGCTCGATACGGCGGCGCACCAGATGCGCAGCTGCCGGCTCTGGGCATTGGCGGCGAGCTTCTCGGGCAGAATGACGTCCCGGAACAGGTCGAAAGGCGTCCTGTCCCGGAAGAACAGGGTCTCGTTGGTCGTCATCGCTTCGACGACGGCGTTCTCCAGCTCGCGGCCGGGCTCTCGGCGCAAGGTCGCGACAAGCGCGCTGATGCTCTCGATGCCGCGGCGCCGGCAGAGCATGCCGAGGCGGCTCTCGACGAGGTAGCCCTTCTCAGCGCTGAGATGCAGGCCGGAGCGGACCTGGAGCAGGACGCGCAGGAAATCGAAATCCTGTTCCGTCATGCGCCGTGGCCTCCGCCGACGAGGGCGCGAATGGCCGGCCCGATGTTGGCGAGCGGGATGATGGCGCTGGCATGGCGAGCCCGGACGACGGAACCCGGCATGCCCCAGATGGTGCTCGACGCCTCGTCCTGGGCGATGACGGCTGCGCCGGCGCGCCGCAGCGCGGCCGCGCCCTCCGTACCGTCGCTGCCCATGCCGGTCATCACCAGGCCGAGGGCTGCGGGCCCGAGATGACGGGCAGCCTCGTTGAACAGCACGTCCACCGCCGGGCGGCAGAAGCGCACCGGCGGCCCGTCGCTGACATTGGCGACGATATGGCCGAGCTTGCGCTCGATGCCGAGATGACGCCCGCCGGGAGCGATATAGACGGTGCCGCGCGCCAGCCGCTCGCCGTCATAGGGTTCGCGTGCGGGAATCCCGATCTGGGTTGCGATCTGATCGGCGAAGGAGGCGGTGAACAGCGGCGGCATGTGCTGCACGACCAGCGTCGTCAGATGGTGCGCGGCGTCGCCGAGATCGGACAAGACGCGGGCGACCGCACGCGGACCGCCGGTGGAGGCGCCGATCACCAGATAGCGGGGCACGACCGAGACCAGCGGCTTGAGATCGACCACACCGACAGGGGGTAGGGCGAGCGGCATGGGCGGCTCGGCGTCGGCCGGAGCGGACCGCCCGCGGGACTGCTCGATGCTGGCAAGCTTGCCTAGGAACTCGCTTCGAAAATCGAGCGACAGGGTCAGGCCGCTGCGGCTTTCCGGTTTCGGCAGGACATCGACGGCGCCCATCGTCATGCATTGCAAGGCGAGGCGGGCATTGCGCTCGGTCAGCGTCGTCGTCATCAACACGGCGCTGCCGGGGCTCTCCTTGACGAGGCGGGGCAGGGCGGCGACGCCGTCGAGGCCAGGCATGTCGATGTCGAGCACGACGATGTCCGGGTGATAGCGGGCAGCATGCTCGATCGCCATCTCGCCATCGCCCGCGACGGCGACGACGTTGAACTTGCCGCTTTCGCCGAGCCAGCGCGCAAACAGCCCGCGCACGACGACGGAGTCGTCGACGATCATCACGGTACTGAGCCGTGTGCTAGGCTGGGGCATCGGGCTTGCGGTCAGCATCGAGGGCGCTTGTTCGAAGGAGGCTCGCGGTGTCCGAAAGGGCGCCGCGGGGGCATCACGTCAGAGCAGCCCCACCTGATGGAACTTCGACGCGACGATCTCCTTGTCGAACGGCTTCATGATGTACTCGTCGGCGCCGGCATGCATGGCGCGGGCGATATGGGCGATGTCGTTCTCGGTGGTGCAGAACACGACCTTGGGGCGCTTGCCGCCGGGCATCTGCCGGAGATTCCTCAGGAAGTCGTAACCGTCCATGATCGGCATGTTCCAGTCGAGCAGCACCGCGTCCGGCATTTCGCCGCGGCAGGCGTCGATCGCGCGCGCGCCGTCCTCTGCCTCGGCGATACGGAACTGCAGGCCCTCGAGGATCCGGCGGGCGACCTTGCGGATGACAGCGGAGTCATCGACCACGAGGCAGTACTTCATTTCGGTTCTCCAGAGAGGCGGCTGCTCAGGCGGCGACCGGCAATTCGATTCTGAGGATGGCATCGACGTCGAGAACGACCAACAGGCGATCTTGGAGCCGGTGCACGCCCTTGGCGACACCGGCCCAGCTCCGGTCGAGATGAATCGGGACGGGCTCGAAGGTCGAGCGTTCGAGGCGCATCACCTCGCCGACCTTGTCGACGATGAGTGCGAAGGCCTCGCCACCTTGGTCGATGCCTACGGCGACGAGCTCGCGCTCGCCTTCGCCGGGCGAAGCGGGGGCGGAAGGCTGGCCCATGCGCTCGCGCATGCTTATGGCGGTGACGATGCGGCCGCGCAGATTGAGCAGGCCGACGATCTCGCGCGGCGCCAGCGGTACCGGCGTGATGCGCGTGGCGATGAAGACGTCCTGGACGCGGCCGATCGGCAGGCCGAGCAACTGCTCGTCGATGAAGACGGTGACGTAGTCGAGCGAGTCCTCGAAACCGGATTCGTCGGCCTCGTCCCTGGAGACTATCGTGGTCATGCCGCTTGCCTCTGTGCCCGGCACTCGGCCAGTTCCGCGATCAAGGCGCGCCGGTCGAATTTGGTGACGACCTCGTCGAAGCGGGCCTGGGCCGCGGCGAGGTGCAATTCGGGGGTCGGCAAAGTCGACAGGCCGATGATCCGCAGACCGGCATGCCTCGGCTCGGCGCGGAGACGGGTGGCAAGCGCCAGGCCGGCAGCCGGATCGCGGTCCAGATCGAGCACGACCGCTGCGAGATCGGCATGGCCGGCGGCGATGCCAGCGGCGACCCCGATGTCGGCGCTCTGGCTTACCCGCATGCCCGAGGCCTTGAGCACCGGCAGCAGCATCTCGCGCAGGAAGTCGGAAGGCTCGATCAGCAGCACATGCGGCGCGTCGGCGAGGGTCGCATCGCGGCGGCTGCGCAGCCAGTTGGCGTTCGCCTTCGGCAGATAATGGGCGAGATCGAGGATCTCGGTCGCGCGGCCACGGATGATCGCCGAGCCGACCACACCTTGTTCGGCCATCGCGACCATCTCGATGTCGAGCGTCTCCTCGACGATGTCGACGATGGCATCGACCGCGAGCGCCATGGTGAAGTCACCATCCGAGAAGATCACCAGCGGCTGCAGGCCGCTGGCCCGGATCTCGACGCCCTCGACGGGCACGATCGGCATCAGCCGGCCGCGGTAGTTGAGCAGGGAACGCCCGCCGCCGCTTTCGAAGATTGCGGCATCGACCTCCTCGAGCCGGGTCACCAGTGCCAATGGTACGGCCTTGAGCCGGTTCGCTCCTGCCCGGAAGACCAGCATGGTGGTCCGCTCGGCAGCGGTGGCGACGTCACCGGCCGTGCCGGGGAGCGGGCCGTCCTGGCCGGCGGTCAGAGCCCCGACCAGGCGCGCGACCCCGTTGGGGTCGATGATCAGCACGACGGCGCCGTCGCCCAGGATCGTATTTCCGGAGAAGAGCGGAATATGCCGCAGCTTCGTCGACATCGGTTTGACGACGATTTCTTCGGTGTGGAACACCGAGTCGACGAGGATGCCGAACTGGCGCTCGCCGACCTGCGTCACGACGATGAAGCCGTCCTCCAGCGAGGCCGTGCCACGGTCCATGACGCCGGCGAGCGCGATGATCGGCAACAGCCGGTCGCGCAGGCGCAGCACAGGCGAATCGTTGATGCTCTCGATGCGGTGCTCGCTGCCCGGCTTGACCCGCACCAGTTCGCGCACGACCACCTGGGGAATGGCGAAGCGCTGTGCGCCCGAGGCGACGATCAGCGCCGAGACGATGGCCAGCGTGAGCGGGATCTTGATGGTGATCGCCGTGCCGGCGCCGGCGACACTGGCGATGTCGACGACCCCGCCGATCGCGTCGACATTGACCTTGACGACGTCCATGCCGACCCCGCGCCCGGAGATCGCGGTGATGTCCTCGGCGGTGGAGAAACCGGGGTGGAAGACGAAGCGCAGGATCTGCGCCTCGCTCATCTTCTCAAGCTCGGCCTCGCTGGCCAGCCCTTTCTGCAGCGCCTTGTTGCGGATGCGGGCGACATCCATGCCGCGGCCGTCATCGGCGATGGCGATGGTGACCGCGCCGCCCTCGTGATAGGCCGAGACGCGGATCGTGCCGGCTTCCGGCTTTCCGAGTGCCAACCGTTCCGCCGGCGGCTCGATCGCGTGGTCGGCGCAGTTGCGCACCATATGGGTCAGCGGATCCTTGATCAGGTCGAGGATCTGGCGGTCGAGTTCGGTGTCTTCGCCCTCCATCACCAGCTCGATCTTCTTGTCGAGATCGGTGGAGAGGTCGCGCACGATGCGCGGCAGTTTCGACCAGGCGTTGCCGATCGGCTGCATCCGGGTCTTCATCACGCCGTCCTGCAGCTCGGCGGTAATCAGGGAGAGGCGCTGCAGCGGCGCCTTCAGCCCGGCATCCTCCTGCTGGCGCGCGATCTCGAGAAGCTGGTTGCGGGTCAGCACCAGCTCGGAGACCATGGTCATCAGGTGTTCGAGCGTGTCGACATTGACGCGCAGCGTGGCCGGCCCGACGGGACGCATCGGCTCTTCGCTGCCAGGCGCGCGCGGCTGGTCGAGTGGGCTCGGTGCCGCCCGGAAGACCAGGTCGATATCATCCGACTTTGTGTCGCTGGCAGGCCTGTTCTCGGCCGCCGATCTGGCGAGGTAGGCCGCGACCGGGTCGAGGTCAGCGGGGCCCTCGCGGCTCGCCAGTTCCTGCTTGGCCTTGGCGGCAAGGGCACGCAGCTGGCCGATCAGAGGCTCGTCATTGCCCGGCGGCTCCTGCCCCTTCTCGGTCAGCTCGGCCATGATCTCCTTGATCTGGTCGATCGTCTCGAGGATCGCGGTGACGGCGGTCGAGGAGACCGAGGCGCCGTCGCGGAGCTGGCCCATCACCGATTCCGCGGCGTGGGTCAGCGCCTCCAGGCGCGGCAGGCCGATGAAGCCGCAGGTGCCTTTGACGGTGTGAACCAGCCGGAAGATGTTGCGCAGGATATCGGTGTTGTTCGGTTCCTGCTCGAATCTGACGAGCTCGCGATCGACCGTGTCGAGATGCTCGCCGGTCTCGCTAAGGAACTCTTGCAGCAACTCGTCCATGCGAGGACCGTTCACTCACGCCACTGATGCCGCCGGGATTGTGCGGGCGAAGGGTTTATGATCGGTTGAGAACGCCCGGAAAAACGGTGTTTCCGGGCGCTTGCTCTTTGGTTTTTCGAGCGTTTCGGCTCAGGCCTGATCGGCGGAGATGCTGACGGTGTCGCCCTCGATGCTGAAGGCGATCGCCATTCCGGCCGCGCGGGCGACCATTCCGGTATAGACCGGCTGCACGGCATGGGCGTCGATCGCGCCGCTTTCGGAGCGGCCGGCGATGAGGTCCTCGACATGGGCGGGAATGCGGGCATGCGAGCCGGTCGCGGTGATCCGGAAGGTGCCCTGCTCGCCGGTGACCGTGGTACGGCAGGTGATCTTGCCGCCGCGCGGGATCGCCTGCGTCGCCAGCACCAGCAGGTTGAGGACGAGCTTGACCTGGTTCTTCGGCAGCAGGGCGCGCGGCGCTTCCCAGTCGAGCGAGAGCTTCTCGTCGTTGAGGAAGCCGTTGGCGACGTTGCCGGCATCGCCGAGGTCGATCATTGCTCCGGCGGAGCCGGCTGCGCCGAAGGCGAGACGGGCGAACTGCAGGCGGGCGGAGGCGTTGCGGGCGCTCTTCTTGATCAGGTCGAGCGCGAATTCCTTCATCGAGGGATCGTCCTCCTCGAGCACCTCGAGCGCGTTGACGATGGCGCCGACCGGGCTGATCACGTCATGGCAGACGCGGCTGCACAGAAGCGCTGCCAGATCGAGCGGCTCGAGCGTGATGGCGGTCATGATCTGGTCCTGGGTCACAAGGGGGCAGCGCCACCGGCGCCGGCATAGGTGTCGCAGAATGCGCGAGTCTGGTTTGCGGGAAGTTAAGCATAAGAGCCGGGGGTGAATAACTTCGGCCAGCATGTCCGCCCGGGATGGCGGCCAGAAGGCGAGCCGGCTTTCCCTTTCTCCTGCAATGCACTAGGTGGTTATGTCTCGCGCAGCGTGTCCGACATGGGCTGCGGGTATGGCTGGGAAACCATGACGATTGCTCCCGACGATCCGCTGCTCGACGACCGGGACCGGCTTGCCGGTCTCCTCGGCGAGGCGGCGCGGCGCAGCGCGGCCGTCCTGCTCGCCAAGCGTTCGGCCCGCGACGTCAAGCTCAAGCCGGACGGCTCGCCGGTCTGCTCGGCCGACATGGCTGCCGACGAGGCGGCGAAGGCGGCGCTGGCGCAATTGCTGCCCGATTTTCCGGTGATCAGCGAGGAGAGCGTCGGCGAGATCGAGGTCGCGCCGGTCTTCATCCTGCTCGATCCGCTCGATGGAACGCGCGAGTTCCTGGCTGGCGGCGACAGCTATTGTGTCTGCATCGCCATCATCTGCGCCGGCCGGCCGATCGCGGGCGCGATCGCGGCGCCGGGTCTCGGCCGGCTCTGGTATGGCGGCGAACGCGCTTTTGCCCAGCCGCTGGGGCCGGATGCGGCGCCTGCTGGCGCTCCCGTCATGATCCAGGTCAGGGCCGAGCCCGCGGCCGGGCCGCGCATGCTGGTCAGCCGGTTCCATGGCGATCCCGTCAGCGCCGGAATCGCCGCGGCGATCGGCGACGGCGAAGGCGCCCCGGTGTCGTCGGCGGTGAAGTTCGGACTGATCGCCGCC
The DNA here is from genome assembly GCF_032464875.1 of Allobosea rubneri. NCBI lineage: Bacteria > Pseudomonadati > Pseudomonadota > Alphaproteobacteria > Hyphomicrobiales > Alloboseaceae > Allobosea > Allobosea rubneri. Next base: position 137,653 of record NZ_JAWDID010000003.1, on the reverse strand, counting down.
GGCGAGGCCGATCTGCATGTCCGCTGCGGCACGACCATGGAATGGGATGTCGCCGCTGGGGAAGCGATCCTGGACGCAGCCGGCGGTGTGGTGCGGACCCTCACCGGCGCGGTAACGGCCTATGGCTGCAGCGAGCGGGCCTTCCGCAATCCGCCTTTCGTGGCGGCGGGCAGCGAGGACCTCGCGGCTCGCGCCATCGCGCAGGCCCTCTGCAGCCCCTCCGCCTGAGGCTCAGCGGGCGATCTGCCGGGCCACGGCCGGCCAGTTGATCCGCGCCTTCTCTTGCAGGCCCGCATCGGCCAGGAAGCGGCGGCGGCTCTCTTCATCGCGGAAGAAGAACAGCTGGTTGCCGATGAGCGCGAAGCGGCGCGGATCGGCATCGGCAGCATAACCATCGGCGACCGCACTGGCGTCGAAGCCGGCGAAGCGCGGCTCGTAGAGCGCGGGAGCGTCGAGGAAGGCGTCGCGATTGGCGGCGCTGGCGAAACGCCAGACGGCCCCGGCATGGGTCAGCTCGTGCTCCGGCAATCCCGGTAGCGGTCCGCCGCCGAGATGGTACGCGACAGGGTCGAAACCGGCGAGCGCGATGGGCGAGTGTGTTCCGCGCATCATGCTTTCGCCGAGACCGGGCAGATCCGGCAAGCCAACCGGCAGGGACGAGGCCTGCTCCTGTCCGCGGGCAGCGCCGGCAGACAGCGCGAGCACGGCGCCGATCAGGGCGAAGATGCGCCGATTTTGCCTTGCTGCGGCCTTCATTGCCGGAAAATCCTCGGAAATGCGTCGTCGCGCGCGGCAGGCGGGCGGTTGTTCACCGCTTGGATACATATGCAGGGTATCCAAGCAGTTACCGTAATCGCGTGGAATCGACGCGTATTGGCGCACTTCTGCGCCGCCGCCGCCCGGATCGAAGGCAGAATGCCTGGCGCCCGGGCCGGCCTGGAGACGATGTGATGAACCAAATCCGCCGCAACCTGCTGGCTGCCGCGCTCCTGCTCGCGGCCAGCGCCGCGAGCGTAGTCAGCGCTCCTGCCGCCGCTCAGCAGAACTCTTTCTCGCAGAACGAGCTGGTCACCTCCGGCCATCAGTTCTTCGGCAATGTCTCGCGCGGCTTCGCGCTCACCGTCGAGGAGGCGGTGCGCCGCTGGGGTGAGCCCAACGGCTATGTGCTCGGCCAGGAGGCGTCCGGCGCCTTCGTCGGCGGGCTGCGCTATGGCGAGGGCACGCTGTTCACCCGCAATGCCGGTGACCGCAAGGTCTTCTGGCAGGGGCCCTCGGTCGGCTTCGATTTCGGCGGGGAGGGCGCCCGCACGATGATGCTGGTCTACAATCTGCCGAGCGTCAGCGCGCTCTATCAGCGCTTCGCGGGCATCGACGGCTCGGTCTACTTCGTCGGTGGCTTCGGCTTCACGGCGATGGCCGCCGAAGGCGTCACGCTGGTGCCGATCCGCACCGGTGTCGGCTGGCGGCTCGGCGTCAATCTCGGCTATCTCAAGTTCACGCCGGAAGCGACCTGGAACCCGTTCTGAGCAGTCGAGCTGCCGTTACTGGAATTGTGCTTTCGATCATGGCAAGCTGACTTTTCGGGCGTAGTCTAGAATGGAGCTGCCAGCCTTGATCGAAGCCGTCATGCTCGTTGCGCTCGGCTTCCTGGCTGCCAGTCTGCTTGCGCTCGCGGCGCTGCCGGCTCTGGCGCGCCGCGCCGACCGGCTGGCGCGAAGGCGGGCCGAAGCGGCATTTCCGCTGTCGCTGGCGGAGATCGCAGCTGACCGCGATCATTTGCGGGCCGAGCTCGCCATGCGAGAGCGGGCGCTCGAGCAGCGGGCGGAGAGCGGCTTTGCCGCCAAGGCCGGCGCGATGACCGAGGTCGGCCGGCGCGACATGGCGATCAGCCAGCTCGAGAGCGACCTTTCCGATCATCGCAGGCGCATCGAGGGCCTCGAAGCGGATCTGAAGCAGACCCGGCACGGTCTTGCCCTCACCCGCGAGGAACTCGCCCGCGAGAGCGCCGGCCATCAGACGACGCAGGCGACACTTTCGGAGCGGGTCGACGATCTTGCGGCGCTGGAAGACCAACTCGCCGAGACCCGGACGGCGCTCGGCGGCACCGGTGCCGACCTTGCGGCGCGCAGCCACGAACTCGCCGAAAGCAGGGAGACGAACGGTCGGCTCGAAACGCTCCTGGCGGAGCGCGAGGCGGAGCTGGCGGCGATCCGGATCTCGCATGACGGGCAGCATGTCGCACTGGTCGAGGCCGGCACGCAGCGCCTGACGCTGGAGACGAAGCGCGACGAGCTTGCGTCAAGGCTGGCCGCGAGCGAGAAGGCGCTGGCCGAGGCGAGGACGTCGCTGGCGGCGATGAAGATCGACCGCGACAGCGAGCGCCTGCGCGCCGACGCCGTCACCGGTCGCGCCGTCGAAGCCGAGGCCGCACACGCGGCGGCCGATGCCAATGCCGTCAAGCTCGGAGCCGAGATCGTCAGGCAGGAGGCCGCAGTGAAGCAGGGATCGGTCGAGCTCGCCGAAGCACTCAGCCGGATCGCGACCTTGGAGAAGCAGCTGGAAACCGCCGCGACCGCCAAGGCCGAGCTCGAGCGGGGGCTGGCGACAGAGGCCACGCGGCAGCGCGAGACCATGCGCGAGCGCGACGAGACGATCGAGGCGCTGCATGGCGAGGTGCTGACCCTGCGCGGCGCGCGCGATCAGGCGCGGGCCGATCGGGCCGGGCTGAAGCGCGAGCTAGCGACGCTGCGGCGCCAGGGCGGCACGGGCGACAAGGCGGACGAGACCGCCTTGCGCCAGGAGATCGTCAGGCTGGCCGACACCTTGCTGGCATCGGCCGAAAGCCGCGAAGCGGCGGAGTAGGCCGCGCCCTTCCTCAGTAGGGATGACGGTCCTTCTTGTTCATCCAGGCCTCATAGGCCTTCAGACCGGTCTCCCGTTCGAAGTTCTCGGCGACCTTGATGCGCCGGTCGGCCCAGGGCTTGGCGAAGTCCTCGTACTGGAAAGCGTCGTCGAAGCCGATCGCGCTCGTGTCCTTCAGGCTCGCAGCGAAATAGACGTTGTCGATGCGTGACCAGTAGATCGCGCTCATGCACATCGGGCAGGGCGCGCCGTTGATGTAGATGCTGCAGCCCTTGAGCATGCGGGCGCGCTCGGGAACCGGGTCGGGCGAGCCCTGCTCGCGCGGGATCATTTCGAGGATGGTGCCGGCGCCGTAGTCGCTGCCGAGCAGAGCCTTCGGGTTCAGGCGTGCCGAGGCGTCCATGATCGCGGTGACTTCAGCATGGAAAACCGGGATGCCGGTGAGCAGCACGCGATTCTGGCCGCGGCCGATGATCTCGCCGTCCTTGACGATCACCGCGCCGAACGGGCCGCCCCAGCCCTTCTCGACGGATTCGATGGCGAGGCGAGTGGCCTCCTCCATGAACTTTTTGTCGCCGGGCGGAGGCGGGGCGGCGTTGGCCGAGCGGGCCGACAGGCCGATCATGCCGGCAGCGCCGGTGGCAACCGCCGTCGCCAGGAATTTGCGCCGTCCCGGCGCCGCGGGCGCCTCGCACCCCGCCTCATGGGCGGCCTTGCAACTGCAGGTCTTCATGCCGTTTGGCTCTCTCGCTTGGTGAGGGAATTCTGACAGGCCGGATGCGGACGCCGCCCTTCTGCTTGCGACAGGATGGGGTGGCGCGCAGAGCCGCGCCTCTCCTTACGGCAGAAGTGCTGTGCGATTGGTTACCTTGCGTCAGGTTCCTGTCGGCGAGAGAGCGGAAAACCGGTTTCCCCTTTTCGGCGGGATGCTCTAGGGAGACGACGCGTCTTCGCTTGGGCGCAGCCTCTCTGTGCGGCTCTATCGGTAGGGATGATGACGGATATCGTTTGTATCGGCGAGCCCCTGGGCGAGTTCAACGCGACACGCGGCGAGGCGGGCGCCTACCGCTTCGGCCTGGGAGGCGACACCTCGAACTGCGCCATCGCGGCGGCACGGCAGGGCGCCAGCGTCGCCTATGCCGGGGCACTCGGCAATGACGAGCCCGGGCGAGCACTTCGGACGGCCTGGGCGCAGGAAGGCATCGACGACAAGCATGTCTCGACCCATGCGACGGCGCCGACCGGGCTCTATTTCGTGGCGCATGGCGAGCAGGGACACGTCTTCTCCTATCTGCGCGCGGGCTCGGCTGCGAGCCTCTACGGCCCGGCCGATCTGCCGCGGGAGCTGATCGCCTCGGCCAAGGTGGTCCAGGCTTCCGGCATCAGCCAGGCGATCTCGGCCAGCGCCTGCGACGCGGTGTTCGAGGCTTTCGAGCTGGCGCGCCAGAACGGCGTGCTGACCGCCTACGACACCAATCTGCGCCTCAAGCTCTGGCCGCTGACCCGGGCCCGGTCGATCGTCCATACCGCCTGCCAGATGGCCGACATCGTCCTGCCGGGCGACGGCGACGCCAAGCTCTTGACCGGCCTCGAAGAGCCCGACGCCATCGTCGATTTCTATCTCAGGCTCGGTGCCAAGGTGGTGGCGCTGACGCTCGGCCATGAGGGCTCCCTTGTCGCGACATCCGAGCGCCGCCAGCGCTTCGTGCCGATCAAGGTCGAGGCGGTCGACGCGACCGGGGCCGGCGACTGCTATGACGGCGCCTTCCTCGCCGAGTACATCCGTACCGGCGATGCTTTCGTCGCCGGCGCCTATGCGAATGTCGCGGCGGCGCTCTCCACCCAGGGCTATGGTGCGGTAGCCCCCCTGCCGCGCCGGGCCGAGGTCGAGGCGCGGATCGCAGCAGAGGCAGCTCTCAAGGCATGACTATTCCGATCCTGACGCAAGCGGGCGAGCTCCTCGCCCGCTACGAAGTGCTGATCAGCGACGTCTGGGGCGTCGTCCATGACGGCGTGCTGGCGCTGCCGCCGGCCTGCGAGACGCTTGTGCGCTATCGCCAGGCGGGCGGCACCGTCGTCCTGCTCTCGAATGCGCCGGGGCCGTCGGAGCAGATCGCCGGCGTACTCGACGACAAGCGCGTGCCACGCACTGCCTGGGACCGGCTGGTCACCTCCGGCGATGTGACGCGGGCGCTGATCGGGGCGAGCCATCTGCGCAAGGCCTACCATATCGGCTGGCATGAGGACCGCGCGGTGTTCAAGGGCTTCGACGTCGAGCTCGTCGACGAGGACGAGGCCGAATTCGTCGTCGCGACCGAGCTCAACGACTATCGTACCGAGCAGCCGGAGCAGTACCGGCCGCAGCTCGAGCGCTTCGCGGCGCGGGGTTTGCCCTTCATCTGCGGCAACCCCGATCTCGTCGTCCATGTCGGTCATGATCTCCTGCCCTGCGCCGGGGCACTGGCGACGATCTATGAGGAGCTCGGCGGCCGGGTCGCCTGGGCCGGCAAGCCGCATCGGCCGGCTTACGACCTTGCTCTGGCGGCGGCGCGCGATGCGCGCGGCGGCCGCGACGTCGATGCCGGCAAGGTGCTGGTGATCGGCGACGCCGTGCGCACCGACCTCGCCGGCGCGCGGCTGATGGGCTTCGACAGCCTGTTCATCGCCGGCGGTATCCATCGCGACGAGACGATCCGCGATGGCGCGGTCGATCCTGCGGGGCTCGCCAAGGTGCTGGCGACGCATGCGCCGCTCCCCGTCGCCGCGATCGCAGCGCTGGCCTGAGGCTCACACCGGCGGCGGGTTCGCCTTGCGGATCCGCTCGCCGATCGCCTGGAAGAGGCCTTCGAACGGCCGGAAGGTGAAGCGGATCGTCGAGCGGCCGGGCGGCACCTGCACGGCGCGGAAAATCACATTGGCACGGAGCAGCTCGGCCGGCTTGCCGTCGACCTCGACCTGCCACCAGGGCTGCCAGACATCGTTGAGGACGACGAAGCCGCCGGCGGGCGCGTCGGCCTCCAGCGTGACGTCGGTGGTGCCGTAGTCGCGGATGCTCACCGTGCCCGGCCCGGCCGGGCCGCCCGGCAGCTTCGGCGGTGCCCGGTCGAGCAGCACGATGCGCCGCGGATCGAAGCCCGCCGGCCATTGCCCGCTCTTCAGGATGGCGTCGAAATCGGCCTGCTGCGCATTCGTGACGAGCAGGACGCGCGGCAGGGCCCGCGGATTCTCGTAGACGAAGGCGTCGGCGGTCCGGGCGATCTGGACGAGGTCACCGGGCTTCAGCGCCTTGTCGATCTGCTCGACCGGCACGCCGGTGGCGATGAAGCGCAGGCCGAGCATGTCGGCGAGCAGCGAACGATAGGACGGCATCAGCGCCGAGAAAGTTCGCTGGTCGGGCAGGGCGACATGGTCGCCGGCGCCGGTGGCGGCGCTGTAGAGGCCGAGCCGCAGCGGATTGTAGCCGAGCGTATTGTCGAGCCCGTGGACCAGGCTGGCATTGGGCCAGTGGAAGTCGATGCCGGCGAGCTCGATGCGGTCGCGCCGGTCGGGGCCGGCGGTACGCGCGGTCTCGCGCTTGAGCAGGGCGATGGTCTCGTTGCTGCTGTCGGCGCGCAGGACCTCGTAGCGGGATGAAGGCAGGGCAGTCGACTCGCTCGGGCCGTTGTTGACCGAGAGGTCGATGGTCATCGTCATGGCGAGGATCAGCGTGGCGGCCATGCCTGCCCCCTGCAGAGCGAGGCCGCGCGCGGCGACGAGGGCGCCGGCGACCAGCAGCAGGCAGAGCAGGGCGGTGATTGCCGGCAGTGCCGCGACGCCGAGCCGGCCCGTCGTCCAGGCGAGCCAGATGGCGAGGCCGAAGGCGGCGCCGAGCAGGGCGGCTTCCAGGGCGATCTGCCAGGGCCGGGGGCGCGGCGCGGTGTCGGTCAGGACGAGATGGGTGAAGTAGCCGCCGAGGATGGCGAAGAGCGCGCCGAGGATGAAGAGCGCATCGGCCGGCCGGCGGTAGAGATCGATGCCGGGCAGCGCCGCGAACATCAGCTGGAAGCCCGGCGTATAGCGCCCGAGCGCGTAGACCAGCACGAGGATGGCGGCGACGCTCAGCGCCACGATCTCGCGCCGCCAGAGGCCGCCGCGGACGACGCCGACGCCGATGATCATCAGCAATGGCAGCAGGCCGAGATAGAGCACGCTCATATTGCGGGCGAGGTAGAGGTCGACCGGGCCGAAGCGGGCCTCCCAGGCCGGGCTCGGCGGCCCCCAGAAATTCTCCAGCGGGCCGGCGGCACCGTAGAGATTGGCGATCAGCCCGGTGAGCAGCGAGGCCGGATGCAGCGAACCTTTGCCGGCGCCGGCGAGGTCGATCATTGGGCGGTTCGATTCCTGCGCGAGGAAGGCGGTGAGCAGGATCGGTATCGCCGCGACCAGCACGGCGCCGAGCACGCCGAGGGACAGCGGCATCATGCTGCCCTTGAGGGCGCGCAGCGGCTGCTTCGCCATGGCGATCGCGGCGATGACGAGCCCGGCGAGGACGTAGACGCCGATCAGCGCGACCTGGTCGCGTCCCAGCACCATGAAGCCGGCGACGATGCCGGCGAAGAAGCCATAGCTCCAGGAGCCGCGTTCCAGGGCGCGCGAGAGCAGCAGCAGCGTGATGGCGAAATAGGCGAGGCTCAGAACCTGCCCGACATGCTGGATGCGCCAGGCGGCCGAAGCCCCGAAGGCGAAGGCGAGGGCGCAGACCACGGCACCGCCCGGATGCCAGTTGCGGTCGCGGAAGACGAGGACGAGGCAGAGCGCGCCGACCAGCAGCGAGCCGAGCAGCGCGCCGTCGCTCCAGCGGAAATCGGGTGTCGGATTGATCAGCGCGATCAGCGCGAAAGGCGGCGAGAAGATCAGTGACTGCGGATCGGCGACCTGCGGCGATCCGGCAAAGACGAAGGGCGTCCAGAACGGCGACAATCCCTTGTGCAGGGCGCTGGCGAGGAACTGGAGCTGCGGGTGGAAATGCGCCTTGGCGTCCCAGGGCACGGTGACGACGCCCGACAACCAGGGCCAGGACAGAGCGAGCCAGGCGGCGCAGACGATCAGGAAGACCTTGGCGACAGGCCAGGGCGCGCTCACCGCCGCGAGATCGGACCGTTCTTGCTCGGACAGCTTCTGCTCGGACCGCTTCTGTTCGGACATGGCGGCTTCCTGCCCCAGGCCCCGCACCGGATCAATGCCCGGCGCGGGCTCGCTGCCTGGAGCGAGGTCAATCCTTCGGGGCGGCACGCGCCATCAGCGCGTCCATGTCGATGAAATGACCGGCGCGATCGCGCTTCGAGGCGAGATAGCGGACATTGTGGATATTCGGGCGGCCGAGCACGCGCTGGGTCGCGGCGACCTCGAGTCCGGCGGCCTTGATCGCGCCGACCTTGAGCGGATTGTTGGTCAGCGCCGTGACGCGGGTCACGCCGAGCTGTTTCAGCATCTCTGCGGCGAAGTCGAAATGGCGCTGGTCGAGATCGAAGCCGAGCACCTCGTCGGCATCGTAGGTGTCCCAGCCCTGGCTCTGCAGCTTGTAGGCGCGCATCTTGTTGGAGATGCCGTTGCCGCGCCCTTCCTGGTCGAGATAGAGCAGGATGCCGCCCTCGTTCTGGGCCATCCACTCGACGGTCTCGCGCAGCTGGTCGCCGCAATCGCATTTCAGCGAGCCGAACAGGTCGCCGGTCAGGCAGGCGGAATGCAGGCGCACCGGCACGGCGGCCGACAGGTCCGGCTTGCCGACGATGATCGCGACCTGGTCGCGCAGCCCCTCGCCGCCGCGGAAGACGACGAATTCGGTGTCGGGGGCGCCCTCCAGCGGCACTGGCGCGCGGCCGACGATGGCGAGGGTCGCGACCTGCGCCGCGCGATAGCCGTTGATGGCGGCGATGGCGACCTCGACCAGCGGCTCCCCGGCGATCTGCGCCGCGGCGACCGGGACCAGGATGATGGCGGGCAGGACGAGCGCAAGGCCTGCGAGCTCGAGCGCCGCAGCGTCGAGCGTATTGGCCGGGCCGACCGGCGCATCGACGCGCGCATCGATCTTGAGGGCGAGGGTTTCGACGCGGGCGATGTCGATCGCGGGCATGGCGAGGACGCCGGTCTCGCTGCGGCCCTTGGCGCCGAGGCGGCGCAGGCGCGCGGCGCTCAGCACCAGCCTGGCATTGCCTTCCGCAAGCGTTTCGAGCCGCTCGGCAATGTCGACATCCGCAAGCTCTGCCGAGAGCGCCAGCGCCAGGTTCTCGCCATCGCGCAGCAGGACGGGGCGGCCGGCCCGAAATTCGGCGAGCGCCCGGTCGACTGCGATGATCTCGGTCTCGCCGGGACGGCCGAAAAGCGTACGCGACTTAGGCATGGCTGAGTCCGTCAGATTGCGCCGGCTGGCGGCGGAGGAGATGGTCTTATACGCTCGTTTCGGCGGGACGGATGCCATCCGGCGCAATACGGCGTTCCTACAACGTGTCCGGTGCTGCGTGGTTCCCAACTTCGTGAGCGCAGCCGGGCTTTCAGGCGGTTTTCCAATGCCATCCGGTCGACTGCATGGTGGGCTATAAGAGCGAGACGTTGAACGCGAGATGAATGCGGGTGCCAGACCCCTATCTGGGGCGTCGGCAAGTGGATGCGAAATGATGCAGGCACATGACCCCATGACAAGGATGGGAGATCGCGAGGCGGTCTACAGCGCCGCGGCGCGGCGGTTCCATTGGATCACCGTGGCGGCCGTCTTCACCATGATCCCGCTCGGCCTCGGCATGACCTATCGCGGCAATACGCTCGATATCTGGGACGGGCTGACCAACTCGCTCTATTCCGCGCATAAGCTGCTCGGCTTCCTGGTGCTCTGGCTGACGGCGGGACGGCTGGCCTATCGGCTCCTGCACGGCGCGCCACCCGACGAGCCGACGCTGGCCTGGTGGCAGAAGGCAGCCTCCCATCTCGTCCACTGGGCGCTCTACGGGCTGCTGCTGATCGTGCCGCTGCTCGGCTGGGTCGGCGTCTCGCTATATCCCGCCCTGACGATCTTCGATCTGTTCAGCCTGCCGGCGCTGGCTGCACCGAACGAGGAGGCGGCGAAGCGCGTGCTTGCACTGCATGGCTGGCTCGCGATCCTGCTCGCGCTCGCGATCACCGGGCATATCGTCGCGGCGCTCGCCCACCATTTCATCCGCAAGGACGGCGTGCTGCGGCGGATGCTGCCGGGGCTTGGATAGCTTCACCAGCGGCTGTCTATCGGAGCGCCCGCCGTAATCTCGGCAAGGCGACGGCGCGTACCGGCCGTCGTCGTTTCCGGCAGGGCCGAAAGCGCGAAGAAGCCGATTTCGGCGATCTCCAGATCTGAGCTTTTCGGCGCGGTCCGGGTGAAATGGCGGATGACGAAGACCGCGACATGATCGCGACGCGCCCCTTCGTAACTCAGAAAAAGGCCGTGCAATACGGCCGGGCCGGTCAACGCGACATTGGCCTCCTCGCGCAATTCCTTGCTGATCGCTTCAGCAACCGTCTCGCCAGGCTCTACGCCGCCGCCCGGCAGGTGCCAGCCAGGCGAGTAGGTATGGCGGACCAGCAGGACCTCGCCGGCGTCGTTCAGCACGGCGCCGCGCACGCCCAGCGTCAGGCCACGGCTCATCCGGAAATACAGGTGCAGGAACCGGCCGACCAGGCGCCATAGCGGCTTCGGCAGCCTGTCGAGCAGCGCGCGCCGTGGCACAGGCGAGGGCGAAGAACTGCTCATCTCGGTGGCATTTTTCGCTGTGCGGCGAAATGTCTATGCAATAGGCGCATATCGGACCCCATATTTGCCCTCTCGTACCAACACAAACGCGCCTTAAATCAGGCGGATAAGGCCTCACCTACCGCTGGGGAATTTGTCATGCTTCTCGCCTTCATCACCTCCTGGTTTCAGGCCAAGCCCGCCTTCGTCTGGAAGCCGGCGTTGACCCTGACCGATCCGCGCATCGTCTCGGAACTGACCGACTCCTTCAACTGAGACGTTGCGGACCCTGCGTCACATTGGTCCGATCGCCCGTCTTTGCTTGACTGCGCCTGCCTGCTGAGGGCAAGCGCAAGGTGTGTTCACGCTTGCGCATCTGTCGGACCCGCATCTCGGGCCGCTCGCCCGGTTCTCCCTGCGGGAGCTGATCGGCAAGCGCGCGACCGGCTATGTCAACTGGCGGCGCAAGCGTCGCCATGCCCATGACATGGAGATCCTCGGGCTGATCGTCGCCGATATCCTGGCGCAGAAGCCCGACCATATCGCCTGTACCGGCGACGTCTCGCATATCGGCCTGCCGAACGAGTTCAAGACGGCACTGACCTTCCTCGACACGCTCGGCCCGCGCGACAAGGTCTCATTCGTTCCCGGCAACCACGACGCCTATGCCCGTTCCTCGTTGAAGGCGCTGGCCGGCGAGCTTGGCCCCTGGTGCGCCAGCGATGGCGGCGAGGCCGGCTATCCCTGGTATCGTCGGCGTGGTCCCGTCGCGCTGATCGGCATGAATTCGGGCATCCCGACGCTGCCGCTGATGGCGACCGGGCGGATCGGTCCGGCACAGATCGTCATGGCCGAGAAGCTTCTGGCGCAGGCCAAGGCCGAGGGGCTGATCCGCGTCATCCTGATCCATCACCCGCCCTATGTCGGCGGCGCCCGGCGCACCCGCGAACTGCTCGACGCGCCGGCCTTCGAGGCGATGCTCGCCCGCGTCGGCGCCGATCTTGTTCTGCACGGTCATAACCACCGCTTCTCGCTGGCCTGGCGGCCGGGTGCGGGCCGCGACGTGCCGATCGTCGGCGTGCCCTCGGCCTCGATCGGCCCGCGCGGCCATGGCGAGCTCGCATCCTGGCATCTGCTGCGGATCGAGGGGACGGCGGAGGCGCCGGCGATCACGCTCGAGCGGCGCTGCTTCGATCTCGACGGCACGGTGAAGCTGCAGCAGTCGATGCCGCTGACCGGCGGCGGCATCGTCTGACATTCCAGCAGCTCTCAGCCCTCATCCTGAGGAGGCCGCTCAGCGGCCGTCTCGAAGGATGCTCCAGGAGGGGCGGACATCGCTGAGGCATCCTTCGAGACACAGCCTGAGGGCTGCTCCTCAGGATGAGGCGGAGTTGTGCGATTGCCGCTCAGACGCAGCGGCCGCCGTCAACCGCCAGCACCGAGCCGGTGACCATTTCGGACTCGTCCGAGCACAGGAAGAGCGCGGCGTTGGCGATGTCCTGCGGCGTCGAGAAACGGCCCCAGGGAATGGTCGCGGTGAAGGCCTTGCGCTTTTCCGGCGTGTCCTCGCCCATGAAGGTCGCGAGCAGCGGCGTCTCGCCGGCGACCGGGGCGATGGCGTTGACGCGGATCCGGTCGGGCGCGAGCTCGACCGCCATCGACTTCGACAGCAGGTTCGCGGCGCCCTTCGAGCCATTGTACCAGGTGAGGCCGGGGCGGGGCCGCACGCCGGCGGTCGAGCCGATGTTCAGGATGACGCCGCCGCCATGCTCGCGGAAATGCGGCACCGTCGCCTTGGCCATCAGGAAGATCGACTTCACGTTGACGTCGAAGACGCGGTCGAACTCGGCCTCGCTGACATCGAGCATCGGCTGGTTGCGGTGGCTGATGCCGGCATTGTTGACGACGATGTCGAGCCGCCCGAAGCGTTTGATGACGCGGGCGGCGGCGCTGTCGACGCTGCGGGCCTTGCCGACATCGCAGGCGACGGCGAAGGCCTTGCGGCCGATCGCTTTGGCCGCTTCCTTGGCCTTGTCGCCGTTGATGTCGAGCACCGCGACGCGCGCGCCCTCGCGCACGAAGGTCTCGGCGATGCCGAAGCCGAACCCTTGCGCCGCGCCGGTGATCAGCGCGGTCTTGCCCTTCAGTCTCATGGTGTTTCCTCGGGATTATTCGTGTCCGAGGAGTTTGGGGCGTTTTGCCGGCCGGGATAAATACGCTTTCGCGATCGGGCGGATAGCGAAAACGTATGGGCGGTCGGTCATGGCAGCCGGCGGCAGCATTCGGATCGGCGGGCACCCCTTGCAGCGCGGCCATGCAGGGATGTCTCGGCATTGTCAGGTTGTCGGCGCTAGGATGCGATTCCGAGACGACCATCACGAGATTGCCGATGACCAGACCATCCCATCGCCCGGATCAGCGGTCGCGCTTTGCGGGGCGTCGCGTCGCGGCCTTGGCGCTCGTCGCCGCTCTGCTCGCGGATACGGCCGCCCAGGCCTGCACCCGCCTCGTCTACTTCGGCGCCGACGGCCGCAACCTGACGGCGCGCTCGATGGACTGGAAGAGCGACGTCGCGACCAATCTCTGGATCCTGCCCCGCGGTATCGAGCGCAATGGCGAAGCCGGGCCGAACTCGCTGAAGTGGACGGCGAAATACGGCAGCGTCATCGCTTCGGGCTACGACATCTCGACGACCGATGGCGTCAACGAGGCCGGGCTTTCCGCCAATCTGCTCTGGCTGGTGGAATCGGAGTATCCGAAGTTCGACGCTGCCTCGAAGCCGGGCCTGACCATCGCCGCCTGGGCGCAGTACGTTCTCGACAGCTTCGGCACTGTGGCGGAGGCCGTGGACGCCCTGCGCAAGGAGCCCTTCACGATCGTCACCGACGCCGTCCCGGGCGAGACGCGGCTCGCGACGCTGCATCTTTCGATTTCGGATGCGACGGGCGACAGCGCGATCGTCGAGTACATCGGCGGCCGGCAGGTGATCCACCATGACCGCGCCTATCAGGTCATGACCAATTCGCCGATCTTCGACCAGCAGCTCGCGCTCAACGCATACTGGAAGCAGATCGGCGGCACCGCGATGCTGCCCGGCACCAATCGCGCCTCCGACCGCTTCGCCCGGGCCTCGTTCTACGTCAATGCGATCCCGAAATTCGAGGATCCCGACCGCGCCGTCGCCAGCGTCTTCAGCGTCATCCGCAATGTCTCGGTGCCGTTCGGGCTGACGACGCCGGACCAGCCGAACATCTCCTCGACGCGCTGGCGCACCGTCGTCGACCACGCGCGGAAGCTCTATTTCTTCGAATCCGCGCTGACGCCGAACACGTTCTGGGTCGACCTGAAACAGGTCGATTTCTCGGCCGCCGGTGGTGTCCGCAAGCTCGATCTCGGCAAGGACCAGACCCAGATCTACTCCGGCAATGCGACTGCCCGCTTCGTTCCAGCCAAGCCGTTTCCGTTCCTGGGCAAGAATCCGTAGCTCGATGGCTTCCAGCGCCGGCAGGCAAACTGCGGCGGGCGCTTGCGTTCAGGCGAGGCGCGCTCAGGCGCCGATCTCCTCGCGCAGCATTTCCAGCTCGAGCCAGCGCTCCTCGGCTTCGGCTATCTCGCGCGTCACCTCGTCGAGCCGCGTCGTCGCCTTGGCGAAGAGTTTTGGATCGCGGGTGTAGAGATCGCCCGCCAGCGCGGCGTTGAGCTTGCCGGCCTCGGCCTGCAGCTTGTCGATCTGCTGGGGAAGGGTCTTCAGTGCGTGCTGCTCGTTGAACGACAGCTTGCGCTTCGACGTTGCCGGAGTTGCTGTGGCAGACTTGGCGGTTTCCGACGCAGCCGCCTTTACCGGCACCGCCCGCGCCTTGGCGCCGACGCCGCGTCCGCGCTGGGCCAGCATGTCGGAATAGCCGCCGGCGAATTCGGTCCAGATGCCGTCGCCATCCGAAATCAGGGTTGAGGAGACGACGCGGTCGAGGAAGTCGCGGTCGTGGCTGACCAGCAGCACGGTGCCGGCATAGTCGGCGAGCAGTTCCTGGAGGAGGTCGAGCGTCTCGATGTCGAGATCGTTGGTCGGCTCGTCCAGCACCAGGAGGTTGGAAGGTTTGGCCAGGGCACGGGCCAGCATCAGCCGTCCGCGTTCGCCGCCCGACAGCGCGCCGACTGCGGTGCCGCGCTGGATCGGCTGGAACAGGAAGTCCTTCATGTAGCTGATGACATGGCGCGGCTGGCCGCCGACCATGACCTGGTCCGAGCCGCCGCCGGTCAGCGCGTCACCGAGCGGCGTCGCCGGGTCGAGGCTCTCGCGACGCTGGTCGAGCGTCACCATTTCGAGGGAGGCGCCGAGCTTGATCTTGCCTGAATCGGGAGCGAGCGCACCGGTCAGCAGATTGATCAGCGTGGTCTTGCCGGCGCCGTTGGGGCCGACGATGCCGATGCAGTCGCCACGGGCGACGCGGATCGAGAAGTCCCGGACGATCGGCTTGTCGCCATAGCTCTTGGAGACATTGATCGCTTCGATCACCAGCTTGCCCGAGGCCTGCGCCTCGCTCGCTTCCAGCCGGACCGAGCCGACGGCATGGCGGGCGGTGCGGCGCTGGTCGCGTAGCGAATGGAGCTCGCCGAGCCGGCGCTGGTTGCGGGTACGGCGCGCGCTGACGCCATAGCGCAGCCAGTCCTCCTCGCGTGCGATCTTGCGGTCGAGCTTGTGCCGGTCGAGCTCCTCCTGCGCCAACACCTCGTCGCGCCAGGCCTCAAACTCGCCGAAGCCGCGCTCGACGCGCCGGGTCACGCCGCGGTCGAGCCAGATTGTGGCGCGCGAGAGCGAGGTCAGGAAGCGGCGATCGTGGCTGATCAGCACCATGGCCGAGCGCAGCGATTTCAGTTCCTGCTCCAGCCATTCGATCACCGGCAGGTCGAGATGGTTGGTCGGCTCGTCGAGCAGCAGGATGTCGGGCTCGGGCGCGAGGACGCGGGCGAGCGCGGCGCGGCGGGATTCGCCGCCCGACATGCTTGCCGGATCCTCTTCGCCGGTCAGGCCGAGTTCCTCGACGAGATAACGGGCGCGATAGGGATCGTCACCCGGTCCGAGGCCGGCCTCGACATAGGCGAGCGAGGTCTTGTAGCCGGAGAAATCAGGCTCCTGCGGCAGATAGCGCACGGTCGCGCCGGGCTGCAGGAAGCGCTCGGCGCTGTCGGGCTCGACGATGCCGGCAGCGATCTTCAGCAGCGTCGACTTGCCGGAGCCGTTGCGGCCGACCAGGCAGACCCGCTCGCCGGCGGACACCGCGATCTCGGCGCCCTCGAGCAGCGGGTGGCCGCCGAAGGTGAGAGCAACGTCGCGGAGATGCAGCAGGGGGGCCATGGCGTTCCTTTGATGTCAGGCCGCCCGGATAGACCGCCCGGCCGGTGCTGTCACCTCCGGCACGGGCTTGCCTGTTTCGGAATCCATTATAGGATACATTTCGTATCTCTTATTGGACGAAGACATGCCATGAGACAGCCGGCGCCCCGCAAGCCACGTGCCGCCCGCATCGGTGATAATGGTGGTCCTCCGCTGGAGGAGAAGCGGCCTGCGCCGGAAACCGGCAAGGGCGAGATCGGCCGCTATTTCGACTGGCGCTTCGCCCATCGCCGGGCCTGGAAAAAGCCGCGCGAGATCGCGCTCCGGCGCGAGGAGCGGGCCGAGGCGCTCGGCCTCACCTATGAGGAATATACGCTCGAAGTGCTTGAGCGCGGCTATTTCCCGCAAGCAGAGCATGTCGAGACGATTGTCGCGAAGAGGCCGGAACGGCGGCGCGATGGCGGCGTGGTCGGGCAGTCGCTGAAGGGCATGCGGCTGAAGAAGTAGGGCTGCTCCTCAGGATGAGGAAGCGAGCGGGTCAGGCGCGCAGCAGGCGCCGCAACAGCTTCGTCATTGGCTTCTCGAACCAGCGATAGACGGCCATCGCCCCAAGCACTGCGGCCGCCAGGGCGGCAATGATGAAGATGATCGTCGCGCCCGGCGCGAGGTGCAGAAAGATCTGGCGCACGGCTCGCATGGCGAAGGGGTGGATGAGATAAAGCGCATAGGAGGCGTCGCCGAGCCGCGCGAGCTGGCGCACCAGCGCCGAGGGCGCCGATTGGCCGCGGCCGCAGGCCGCGGCCGTGACGAGGAGCAGCGCGGCCGGGCCGCGATAGGCGAGGGACCCCCAGGGCGTATGCGCCCAGTCGCTGCCTGCCGCGGCAACCAGTATCGCCACGCCGGCCGCGACCATCAGCCAGCGCAAGCGGCCTTCGAGGCGCAGGCCGCGGTTGCGCAGCAGCGCGATCGCCATGCCGCCAGCGAATTCGAGCACGATCGGCTGGGCCCAGAAGCCGAAGGGCAGCGGCAGGGGGATCATCGCTTGCGTGGCGACGAGGCCGAATAGCGCGAGGGCCGTCGCTGGCACGACGAGGCGCGCCGGCAGCAGTAGCGCTGCGCCGAACAGCGCGTAGAACAGCATCTCGTAGTTCAGCGTCCAGCCCAGCGAGTAGACCGGCTGGATCGCCCCTACGGCGTCCGGCAGCGGCCAGAACAGGTAGGAGGCGAGAATCTGTCCGGCGCTCGGGGCGCCCGAATTGAGCAGGGCCGGCGAGGCCAGCATCACCAACAGGAACAGCGTGGTCGCGGCCCAGTAGAGCGGCACGATCCGGGCGATCCGGCGGGCGAGGAAAAGCCGCGCGCCGCCCGCCTGCCCGAACAGGCCGGACGAGGCGTGCACCATGATGAAGCCGGAGATGACGAAGAACAGGTCGACGCCGGCATCCCAGGGCAGGATTGTCCAGGGCGTGAACGGCACGCCGGCCTGCCCGGCCAGGAAGCCCGCATCCGACTGGACATGGTGCACGGCGACCATCAGCGCCGCGAGCGCGCGCAGGACCTGGATGCCGTAGAGCTGGGACAAGGCGCGAAGGGCTCGAAAGCGGGAACGGGATCGCTACGGCGTCAGGCGAGCCGCAACGCGTTCACGCAAACCACAACCGGGCTGGGTCGTCGAGCCCGAAACGTTCCGGCGCGCTGGCGATCGCGGCAATTCCGTGCTCGGCGGCCGCGTCGGAGGTGATGACGTGCAGGGCAAAACGGGCGGCGAGATCCTCGACCGGCGGCTTGGCGCTGAAGACGGCGTGGATCGTCGCCTTGTCGGCGAGCGGCAGGATGCGCGGCGCTATGCCGCCGGCGAGATAGACACCGCCGGTCGCCTTGTAGGCCAGGGCGAGATCGCCGGCGACGCGCGCCAGCAGGCGCCAGAAGCAGATCACCGCCATCAACGCGGCCGGGTTGCCGTCGAGAGCGAGGGTGGTGACGTCGGCGGCACTGATATCCGGCTCGGCGATGCCGGATTCACGCACCACGGCACGGTGAAACCGGACCAGCCCGTCGCCCCGCAGCAGCGCCTCGATGGTGACGCGCGGCAAGCCGTCAGCCAGCGCCGGCCAGAGACGGGTCTCGGCGGGGTCTTCCGGGCCGATACCGATATGGCCGCATTCGGTCGGCACCAGCATGCCGGTCTTGCCGCGGCTCAGCAGGGCCGCGGCGCCGAACCCGGTTCCAGGGCCGAGCACCAGACGGGGGCCGGCCGGTTCCGGCTTGCCGGGCACGAGTGTGACGGTGTCCTCCTCCCGCAGCACCGCGAGATAGGCCGCCAGCCCCTCGAAATCATTGACCAGCAGCCCCTGTTCGAGGCCGAGGGTCCGCGCCAGTTTCGGCCCGTCGAAATGCCAGTGGGCATTGGTGAGTTGGGCGGTGCGCCCGTCGAGCGGACCGGCGACCGCAAGGATCGCCGAGCGCGGCCTTGTGTGGAGCGTCGAAAGCACCGATTCGAGCGCGGCCTCCGGTGTCGGATGGGCGCCGGTCGCGATCCGGGCGAGCGGCTCCGGCACTCCGCCCGGCTGCGAGAGCAGCGACAGCCGACAGTTCGTGCCGCCGATATCGGCGATCAGAACCGGGCCGGGGAAGCGCGGGGCCCTCAAGCCGGCGCCTTCCAGTCGGCGAACCAGCCAAGCCCTTCGAGGGTGCCGGCGCGCGGCCGATACTCGCAGCCGACGAAGCCGGGATAGCCGAGCGAGTCGAGCTGGGCGAACAGGCTCGGATAGTCCGGCCGCGTGCCGTCGGGCTCGTGGCGGCCTTCGGCGTTGGCGATCTGGACATGGCCGACGAGCGGGTAGAGCGCTTCCAGCCGCGCGCCGACTTCGCCGTGGATCAGCTCGCAATGATACATGTCGAACTGCAGCTTGACGTTCGGCCGGCCGGATTCGCGGACATAGGCGGCCGCGGCGTCGAAATCGTTGAGGAAATAGCCCGGCATGTCCTTGCCGTTGATCGGCTCCAGCAGGAGATCGATGCCGTGCTCGCCGAGCTTGTCGGCGGCATAGGCGATCGAGGCGCGATAGGCCTGCTGCGCGGCGGGGTCCTTTGGGTCGGCATGGCCGGCCATCATGTGCAGGCGCTTGACGCCGGTTTCATGGGCGTAGGCCAGGGCGGTTTCGATGCCCTTGCGGAATTCCGCCTCGCGGCCCGGGATCGCGGCCATGCCGCGTTCACCCTTCTCCCAGTCGCCCGGCGGCAGGTTGAACAGCGCCTGCTCGAGCTCGCCGCCAGCCAGAGCAAGGCCGACCTGTTCGGGCGGATGCTCATAGGGGAACAGGAACTCGACAGCCTCGAAGCCGGCATCGGACGCCGCCTTGAAGCGGTCGAGGAAGGCCCATTCGTTGAACATCATCGAGAGATTGGCGGCAAAGCGAGGCATGGAGTTCTCTTCAGTCGATTCAGCCCGGGCAGGCTAGTCCGATCCGCCCGCTGCGTCATGCGGATAACGCGACTGGAGGCACTCCGTTCCGGAATGCGCGATCTGTGCTCGGGGTTTCGGGGCTCAAAGGCGGCCGACAAGCTGCGGCAAGGACGATGCGAGCAGGGCAAAGCCGGATAGGGTCAGAAGTCCCAGCACGACCCTGCGGAAGCTCGCCTCGCTGATCCCGATATAGAGCCGCGTGCCGAACAGCGTCGGGATCAGCATGGCCGGCGCGACCACCGCGAAACCCGGCAGCATCTCGCGTGTGACGGCGCCGCTGGCGAGATAGGCGAGCATGGTGGCGGCGAGCGTCGCCAGGTTGAAGTTCTGGATGATGCTGCGCTGGGCGTGCTTGTCGTAGCGGCGAAGCGTGCACCAGAGCGTCGGCAGCACGCCGGTGAAGCCGCCGAAGCCGCCCATGATGCCGCCGGCGAGCCCGACCGCGCCATCGGCCGCGCGCCCGCCGAAGCGGATGGCCGGCAGATGCGTCGCGAACAGCATGGCGGGGCACCAGATGACGAGCAGGAGCCCGAGCGCTGCCTTGAACATGTTGGCGTCGAGCAGGGGCAGGATGGCGACGCCGATCGGGATGCCCGCGAGCCCGCCGAGCAGGAAGGGCCAGAGCCGGGCGAAATCGAAGCCGCGACGGACCGAGAAGGCGGCGATGATCTGCCCGGTCAGGCTGCCGAACACAGCCATCACGGCGGCGAGCTTCGGGTCCAGCGTCCAGGCCCAGATCGACATCGCAACCAGGCTGAAGGCGAAGCCCGATAGTCCCTGCACGAAGCCGGCGAGCGCCGCGCCGAGGGCGAGGCTCAGGATGATGGTGGTGTCCATGAAGGGCCCCCGGTCCGCAATATGTCGCCTAGCCCATGCGTCCCGCTCGAAACACTCACTGTCGTCCCGGGGGGCGACCGGAGGGAGATCCGGGACCCATGCCGGAACGGTTCAGGCATGGATCCCGGATCGGCGCCGCTTCGCGGCCTGTCCGGGACGACCAGTCGAGAGTTTGAGGAAGGCTACTTCTTCGCCTCCGGCTTGGCCGGCGGGTTCGGGTCCTTCGAGAAGCTGCGGAAGACCATGTCGGGCGAGGAGGTGTTGTGGCGCGAATGGGTGGCGCGCCCCATCCAGACATCGGTCGCCTTGCCGCCGGCGAAGGGCATCAGCAGCTCCTCGCGCCAGCCCTTGGCGCCGGGCTCGCGGATGGCGATGCGGGCGACGTCGTTGTTGAACTCGGTGACGTACATCGAGCGCAGGGCGGCGAAGGCCTTGCCACCGGTGACCGGCTTGTCGAGCACGGCGTCGAGCACCATGCGGTCCTGATCGACGCTGTCGAGCTTGAGCGTGCCGGAGGAGCCGTCCTTGAAGGCGAGGTTGAAGGAGAGCGTCTTCGGGTCGAAGGCGATCTCTTTGATGTTGACCACGGGGCGCGCGCCGTCCTGCTCGATCGGCCCGAACAGGAAGGAGGAGCCGTAGGCGGCGGCGGAGAGCTGCGGCGGCGGCAGCGGCCGGACGCGCCAGTAGCCGTCTTGTGGATAGACGACCAGAACCTCATAGGAGCCGGTCTTGCCGAGCTTCCAGAGCTGGACGAGGTGCAGCCCCTTCTCGACGCGGTCGCCGACCCGGAAGGTGGTGTCGGCCGGGCGCCAGAAGCTCTCGAAGGTGTAGCCGACCAGCCAGTACTCGATGCTTTCGTAGAAGGTGATGCGCTGCGGCGGCACCGGCGCCTTGTGGACGGGATCGCCACTCATGTCGCAATCGGTCCAGTCGGCATCCCAATTGTCGCGCAGCAGCCCGGCGATATAGGCCGGGTGCGCCGCTTCGATGCGGAAGCGCCGGACTTCCGGCGAGATCGCCTTGATGGTGACGTTGTCCTTCTCGGCGCAGAGCACCGGCTCCGACTCGTTCTTGACCTCGACGGCGACGTCGCTGGCGGCGTGGCCGGTGGCGGCCGAGATCAGCAGGGCGAGCGAAACGGCGAGCGGGCGGGCGAGGCTGAGCATGTCCATCCTTCGAAAGCGGAGCGGGCCGCCATGGTGAGCGCGGTGAGATGAACGCAGGCTGGCTGGCGCCGGCCGGCATCCCCATGGCTTCATAAAGAAGGCCGTGCGCCGGCGAAAGCGCGCGGCGATGCTGCCTCGCCCGTCAGGCCGCTCGGATCGCCGCCGTCAGCGCGGCAGAACCGCATAGACGTCGCCGGAATTGGCGGCGTGCGGCAGGTCGCGCAGATGGCTGCCCATCGCCTCGGCGCCGACGGCCTCGGGAAAGACGAGCGTCTGGCTCTCGCCGAGTGCGACGTTGAAGCGGTAGGGGCCGAGCGCCTCGACCAGAGCGAGGCAGGCCTCGGCGACGTCGCGCTGGATCGTGGTGAACTCGAAGGAGAGCGCCGGGACCGGCCGCGTCAGGCCGGCGAGGACATGCGCCTCGAAACCCTCGACATCGACCTTGATGAAGGCCGGCATGCCGTGCTGGCAGATCAGCGCGTCGAGCGTGGTGCAGGGAACCTCGATCTCGCGATCCCAGACCTGCTCGCGCCAGCCATCCGCGTCGACGGCGGCACCGACGAAATCCGTCGAAACGGTCGAGACAGTCGGGTTGGCACTGTTGATCCTGAGCGTCACCGTGCCTGGCCGATCGCCGCAGGCGGCCTCGACCAGGGTGACGTCGGGATCGCGGCCATGGATCAGCCGGATGGCGCGGGCCGGGCCGGGCTGCGGCTCGAGCGCCACGACGCGGGCGCCGAGCCGGCGAAAGCTGGAGATGCGGTCGCCGACATGCGAGCCGATGTCGAAGGCGAGGTCGCCGGCCTTGAGGAAGCGCGCATAGAGCGTGTCCATGGCGGCGTTGCGGGCGTGGTCGCCATGATAGACGCGCAGCGAGCGCGACAGGCTCTTGGCGGTGCCTCTGGGATAGGCGACGGGCTTCATTTCGGCTCGTCCGCCTGGATGGCGACGAGCTCGCGCGGCGGGTCGAAATCCTCGGGGATGCCGCAGAGGCCCCGGCGCGCGAACCAGCGCCCGAGTGCCGGGGAAGCGGTCAGCATCGCGAAGGGGATCGCGAGGAGATAGCCGGCGGTGAGTGGCAGCGACCAGATCAGTACCGTCGGCGAGAGCAGAGCGAGCGTGCCGAAGATGTAGAGACCGAAGAGCAGATGCGGCCACAGGCCTTCGAAGGCGGTGGCGCAGGAGAGGGCGTGGGCATCGCGGGCTTGGCCATTCCAGCCGATCTTCGCCTTGCCGAAGGCGAGGCCGACCATGAAGATCGTGGTCCGGAAGGTCGAGACCGCGCCCTGCAGGAAGGCGAAGACGATCTCGATCAGCGAGGAGGTGACGAAGCGGGCGGTGCCGCCATAGCGCTTCGTGCCGTCCTTGCTAAGCAGGATGTCGGCAAAGCCCGCGAGCTTCGGCGAGAGATACATCGTGAAGAACAGGACATAGAGGAAGGCGGCGAGGCCAGCGGGATAATCGAGGATGCCGCGGTCCTGCCAGACCTTGAGCGGCAGCAGCGCGATCATCAGCGTCCAGGCCGGCAGGCCGATGAACATCAGGATCGCCCAGGCGAGCTGGAAGCGGCTCATGAACTTGAGCCCCGGAATATCCATCAGCTTGAGATATTGCAGGTTGCCGAGGCACCAGCGCAGGTCGCGCCTGGCGAATTCGAGCATGGTCGGCGGGTTCTCCTCCCAGCTGCCCATCTCGACCGGCAGCACGCGGACCTCGTAGCCGGCGCGGCGCATCAAGGTCGCCTCGACCTGATCGTGGCTCATCACGGCGCCGCCGAGCGGCGGGCCGCCCGGCAGGACCGGCAGGTGGCATTGGTCACGGAAGGGCGCGATGCGGACTAGGGCGTTATGGCCCCAGAACGGGCCGCAATCGCCGATCCACCAGGCCGAGCCCATGGTGTAGGGCCGCATGCCGTGGCGCATGCCGAACTGGAAGATGCGCGCAAACGCGGACTTGCTCGGCATGCCGACAACCAGGCTCTGCAGGATGCCGAGCTTCGGGTAGGCCTGCATCATCCGGGCGAGCTTCACGATGGCATCACCAGACATGACGCTGTCGGCGTCGAGCGGCAGCATCAGCTCGTAGCGATCGCCCCAGCGCTCGCAGAAATCGCGGACATTGCCGGCCTTGTAGCCGGCATTGTCGGTACGGCGGCGATAGGTCAGGCGCGAGGCGTCGCCGATCGTCGCGGCGAAGGTGACGGCGAGTCTCTCCTCGGCTTCGGCCACGGCGGCGTCATTGGTGTCGGAGAGCACGAAATAGTCGAACCAGGCGCCTTCTCCAGTGGCGTCGAGGCTCTGCTTGACGATGGCGAGACGACGGAAGGCGCGTGCCGGGTCCTCGTTGCGCAAGGTCATCAGGATCGCCGTGCGGACGGCGAGCGGGGTGGCCGCGTCGCCGGCCGCGGCGAAGGGCGCGACGCGCTCGAGCCCGTCCTCGACGCCATGCAGCAGCCAGAGGCCGATCGCGGCGTTCCAGAAGCCCAGCACCGTCCAGGGCGCGCCGAGCAGGAAGGCGACGAAGATCACGATGTCGACGAGGCTCCAGCCGCCGGCCGCCAGCACATGCGAAAGGCCGTAGAGCAGGGCGGCGAGCGCCGCGAGATTGAGGCCTGCTACCAGCAGCCGGCGCGCGCGCAGGCTTGAGGTCCGCTGCAGGCCGGCCGGTGTCAGGCCGCTGTCGAGTCCTGGCTCTTGCGCCGCCGCCTGGAACGTGGTCGGACCGGGACGCTGGTTCATGGCGGTCTCTGTCATGCGCTGGGCTGAGCTGAAGCTGCAGGGAACGTCGCGGAGGATCTGCGTGATAGAACCGGCAAAGCCCGCCAAGGCAAGCGGCAAAGCGGCTGCGACAGCGCTCTGGTATGTCGGCCAGCGTGAATGCGCCCTGAACGATCTTCCTCTGCCGCGGCGCAGGCCGGAGGACTGCCTCGTCCGTACGCTGTGGAGCGGCATTAGTCGTGGCACGGAACGCCTCGTCTTCGAGGGGCGGGTGCCGGTCGCCGAGCATGAGCGCATGCGCGCGCCCTTCCAGGAAGGGGCGTTCCCGTTCCCGGTGAAATACGGCTACTGCGCCGTCGGGATCGTCGAGGAAGGGCCTCCTGCGCTGCTCGGCGAGACGGTGTTCTGCCTCTACCCGCATCAGGACCGTTTCGTGGTGCCGGCGAGCCGGGTTTCGCACGTGCCGAAGGCGGTGCCGGCGAGGCGGGCCGTGCTCGCCGCCAATATGGAGACCGCGCTGAACGCGCATTGGGATGCCGGCTCCGGCCCGGCCGACCGCATCGTCGTCGTCGGCGGTGGGGTGCTCGGCCTGCTGAGCGCGTTCATCGGCGCGCGGCTGCCGGGGGCAGAGGTGACGTTGGTCGATGTCGATCCCGCCCGTGCCGCATTGGCGGAGGCGCTCGGCTTCGGTTTCGCCCTGCCGCAGGACTGCCCGGGAGACGCCGATCTCGTCTTCCATGCCAGCGCCAGCGCGCCCGGACTCGCGACCGCGATCGGCGCGGCCGGCTTCGAGGCCCGGATCGTCGAATTGAGCTGGTATGGCGAGGGGGCGGTCGCCGCCCCGCTTGGTGGGGCCTTCCATTCGAAGCGCCTGCAGCTGGTCTCGTCGCAGGTCGGGCAGGTTTCGCCATCACGCCGGCCGCGCTTCGACTATGCGCGCCGGGCGCAGGCCGCGCTCGCGCTGCTGGCCGATGAGCGGCTCGAAGCGCTGATCACTGAGGAGATCGCCTTCGCGGAGGCGCCCGCGCGGTTGCCGGCGCTGTTCGCGGGCAAGGGGATCACGGCGGTGCTGCGCTATTGATCTTGAAGGGTAGGCAGAAGCGCGCGACCGGCTTAAGCAGGCTGGGCTGAAGGAGACTGTCCATGTTTTCCGTCGAAGTCCGCGACCGCATCATGATCGGCCATTCGCTGCCCGATCCGTTCTTCGGCCCGGCGCAGGCCATGCATGGCGCGACCTTCGTGGTCGATGTCGCCTTCTTCCGCGAGAGCCTGACCCGGCACAACGTGGTGGTCGATATCGGTGCGGCGCTTTCCGTGCTGAACCAGACGCTGAAGCCGCTGAACTACAAGAATCTCGACACCCTGCCGCAATTCCAGGGCGTGCTGACCACCACCGAATTCCTCTGCAAGTACATTTTCGACGCGATGGCGGCGGCGGCCCGTTCCGGCAAGCTCGGCGCCGATGCCGCCGATCTCGCCAAGATCCGTGTCACCCTGCACGAGACCGATCTTGCGCGCGCCAGCTATGAGGGCGCGCTCGCGTGAGCGAGATCGCCTTCGCCATCCCCGGCGATCTTTCGCTGCCGACCGGCGGCTACGCTTATGATCGGCGGCTGCTGGCGGAATGGGCACAGATGGGCGTGGCGGCGCATCATCTTGAACTGCCCGGCAGCTTTCCGGCACCGAGTGAGGCCGATCTCGCCGAGACCGGCCGCCTGATCCTGTCGCAGCCCTATGACCGGGTGCTGCTGGTCGATGGGCTTGCCTATGGAGCCTTCCCGGAAGGGCTCGCCGCTGGGCTCGCCGGACGCGTCGTCGCGCTGGTTCACCATCCGCTCGGTCTCGAGACCGGACTTGACCCGGAGCGCGCCGCCGCCCTGCTGGCGCGGGAGACGGCGGCACTCCGCTATGCCAGCGCCGTCATCGCCACCAGCCAGAACACCAAGCGCATGCTGGTCGTGGATTTCTTCCTGCCGGAAGCACGGATCACCGTGGCGGAGCCCGGTGTCGACCCTGCGCCGCGCGCTTCCGGCTCACCGGACGGAGGGCCGCTTCAGCTCCTGGCGGTCGGCTCGCTGGTGCCGCGCAAGGGCTATGACGTGCTGGTCGCGGCCCTTGCCGGGCTCGAAGAGAAGAACTGGCGGCTGACCATCATCGGCGCGGCCGACCGTTCGCCGGAGACGGCGGCGGCGCTGGCGGCGCAGATCGTCGAAGCCGGCCTCGGCGATCGCATCCGGCTCGCGGGGGCGCTCGACCAACCGTCGCTGGAAGCGGCCTATGCCGGCACCGACCTCTTCGTGATGCCCTCGCTGTTCGAGGGCTATGGCATGGTGCTGACCGAAGCCCTCGCCCGCGGCCTGCCGATCCTCTGCACCACCGGCGGTGCGGCGGCCGAGACGGCGCCGGACGCCGCCGCGCTCAAGGTCCCGCCCGGCGATGTCGCGGCGTTGCAGGCCGGGCTCGCCCGGCTGCTCTCCGATGCCGGGGAACGCAGAAGACGCGCCGACGCTGCGTGGCATGCAGCCGGTGCATTGCCGCGCTGGCGAGACACCGCGACAATCGTCGCGCAAACCTGTGCGAAGGTGTCGCCATGAGTGGATTCTCTCCGGATTGGCTCGCCCTGCGCGAGCCGGCCGACCATGCCGCCCGCAATCCGCAGGTGCTGGCCGCGGTCGGTGCCGCCTTCGCCAGCCGGCAGTCGCTGACGGTGATCGATCTCGGCTGCGGCGCCGGCTCGAATCTGCGCGGCACCTATTCGGTGCTGCCGGCGCGCCAGTACTGGACGCTGGTCGATTTCGACCCGGCCCTGCTGAACGTGGCCCGCGAGCGCCTCACCGCCTGGGCCGACGAGGCGGAGGCGCTGGGTGAGGAGCTGGTGCTGCGCAAGGGCGACAAGTCGCTGACCGTCGATTTTCGCAAGGCCGATCTCAACACCGATCTAGAATGGGTGCTTGGCTGGCAGCCCGACCTCGTCACCGCCGCCGCCCTGTTCGACCTGACCTCGGTACGCTGGCTCGAGCGTTTCGTCGCCTCGCTGGTGAGCCAGCGCCTGCCGCTCTACACGGCGCTAACCTATGATGGGCGCGAGAGCTGGGAGCCGGCCCACCCCGCCGATGCGAAGATGCTGGCGGCCTTCAACCATCACCAGCACAGCGACAAGGGTTTTGGCCCTGCCGCCGGCCCGGAAGCGACCGAGACGCTGGCGCAGGCTTTCCGCAAGTCGGGGAGCGCCGTCACCGTGGGCGAGAGCCCCTGGGTGCTGGACGCCGGCAGCGCTGCGCTGACGCGCGAGCTCACGGCCGGCATCGCAGCGGCAGTGGCGGAGACCGGCCATGTCGATGTGGAGACGATCGCAAGCTGGCTCGCCGCCCGCGCCAAGGCGAGTTCCGGCCGGATCGGCCATCTCGACCTGTGGGCCCGGCCGGTCTGACTCCGCCGGGTCGCGGCCACCACACGATTGCCATTTCATGCAAATTCCGCCATCCCGCTGCCGACCATGACCTCCCTGCCTCTGACCATCCGCCAGGAACTGCCGGGCGACGCCGCGGCGATCGAGCGCCTGCACGAGCGCGCCTTCGGGCCGGGGCGCTTCGCCCGCACCGCTTCGCGCCTGCGCGAGGGCCGGCCGCACGAGCCGACGCTCTCCTTCGCCAGCCATGTCGGCACCTTCCTGGTCGGCTCGGTCCGGGTGACGCCGATCCTCGCTGGCGGTGGTCCCGGGCTGATGCTCGGACCGCTGACGGTCGATCCGGCCTTCGAGGGCAGGGGTATCGGCGCTGCGCTGATGAACGCGGCGATCGAGGCGGCGCGCGGCCAGGGCCATGAGCTGATCCTGCTGGTCGGCGACGCGCCCTATTACGCCCGCTTCGGCTTCAAGCCGGTGAAGCCCGGCCAGCTCGTCCTTCCCGGGCCGGCCGATCCCGGCCGCTTCCTGGCGCTCGAACTCGCCGAGGGCGTGCTGGCCAGACGCAGCGGCGCGGTGGCGGCGCTGCGGTAGAATCGGGCTCTCTGTCGCCATCCGGGTTCGTGCCTGCGGCATGCCCCGGAATGACGGCGCTGGTCAGCTTTCCTTGCGGAATCTCCGGCCGCTCTCGCCGATCCAGCCGGCGACCAGCGCGCCGAACAGCAGGGCAAGTCCGATCAACCCGATGAACAGCGGCGAGATCTGCACGCCGCGGACGATGCCGGAATCGCTGATCCGTAGGCCGATCCAGTCGGCGCCGGCGAATTGCCGGCCCGAGCGCACCGGCACGATGCGCGGCACGCTGACGCCGGAGCCGCTCTCCTGGCCGATGCGGCGCGAGGAGCCGCCGGTCGCTTCCGCCAGCGCCTGCAAGTGGGTGGGGTCGCTGACCACTTCCATCAACTCGCGCGGGTTCTCCGGGCCGACGCTGGCGAAGGCGGTGAGATTCTCGGTCGTGACCTTGTGCAGGCCGAATTCGGTGGTCGCGGTGCGGGCGGTGAACAGGCCGGGGCGGCCGGGCTCGAAGGGCACGGTGCGCGTCGAGCCGTCTGGCGCGGTGATCGTCGCGGGAGCCGGCGCATCCCCCAGCGTCTGGCGCTCGATCTCGAGATTGCGGCCGCGGGCGACAGCACGCAGCGCCTCCTCCTCCAGATCGGGCTCCTTCATCAGCCAGTGGCCGAGACGGCGCAACAGGTCGAGATGCGGCCCGCCATCGCGGAAGCCGCGGGCCCAGAGCCAGGCATGGTCGGAGAGGAAGAGGGCGACGCGGCCCTTCTGCTCGCGCGCCAGCATCAGCAGCGGGCGCTCGCCCGGACCGGTCATCACAGCCGAGCCGGTGCGGGCGCGGGCGCCGACCATGCGCAGCCATTCGCCCCAGCGCGGCGGCTCGACCTCGGCGCCCGGCAGGTCGCGGGTGACCGGGTGGCGGCGGCCGGGCTCGCTGACGCGGGCGCGGTAGGCCTCGTCGATGACGCTGCCATCGGGCTGCGCCGGCAGAATCTGGCCGAGCGGCGTGCGCGCGAGCGATTGCGAGCCGGAATATTCCGGGCCGGCGGCGACGAGCAGGGCGCCGCCCTCGCGGACATAGCGGACGATGTTGTCGAAGTAGAGCAGCGGCAGGATCGACTGGTTGGCGTAGCGGTCGAAGATGATCAGGTCGAAATCCTTGATCTTGACCTGGAAGAGCTCGCGCGTCGGGAAGGCGATCAGCGACAGCTCGTTGATCGGCGTGCCGTCCTGCTTCTCCGGCGGGCGCAGGATGGTGAAGTGGACGAGGTCGACATTGGCGTCGGCCTTGAGCAGATTGCGCCAGGTGCGTTCGCCCGGATGCGGCTCGCCGGAGACCAGAAGCACGCGCAGCTTGTCCCTGACGCCCTCGATGGTGATGACGGCGCGGTTGTTGGCGAGCGTCAGCTCGTTGTCGAGCGGCGCGGCCTCGATCTCGACGACGTTCGGCCCACCGCGGTCGATCCTGACCGGCACCTGCACCGTCTGCCCGGCGATGACCTCGCGGCGCGCGATGACCTCGCCGTCGCGGCGCACGGTGAGCGCGGCGCGGCCCGGGCCGCCTTTCTCGACGACGCGCAGGCGGATGTTCTGATCCTTGCCGACGATGCCGAAGCGCGGCGAATCGACCAGCACGATGCGGCGGTCGATCTCGCGCTCGCGGCCGGTGGTCAGAACGTGGAGCGGAGCGCGCAGGCCGAGCGCCTCGGCATTGGCCGGTGCATCATGGGCGAGGCCATCGGTGATCACGATCGCTCCGGCGACACGCTCCGAGGGAACGTCGGCGAGGCTGGAGGCCAGCGCCTCGAACAGCCTTGTGCCGTCGCCGGCGCCCTGCGCGTCCGTGACTTCGACGGTACGCGTCTCGACTCCGCTGACGCCGCGCAGCTGGTTCTCGACCTCGGCCTGGGCGGCCTGCGTCTGCGCCGCGCGGTCGGAAAGCCGGTTCGAGCCGGAGCGGTCGACGACGACGGCGACGACGTCCTTGACCGGCTCGCGCTCCTCGAAGACCAGTGACGGGTCGGCGAGCGCGATGGTCAGCACGGTCAGCGCCAGGGCGCGCAGGATGGCGCTGCGGCCGGCGAGCACCAGCGCCGCGCCGGCGGCTAACGCGGCCAGCACCGCAAGCCCGATCAGCAGCGGCAGCGGCACCAGCGGGGCGAAGGTCAGGCTCCACATCGGCTAGAATTCCAATCCCATGCCGGTCCGCCGCATCACTGCCCCAGCCTTTCCAGCAGGGCCGGGACGTGAACCTGGTCAGCCTTGTAGTTGCCGGTGAGGGCGTACATCACGAGGTTGACGCCGGCGCGCAACGCCATTTCGCGCTGGCGAGGATCGCTGCCCGACATCGGGACGAGCGCTTCGCCACGCCGGCCTACGGCCCAGGCCGCGGCGAGGTCGTTGGAGGTGATGACGATCGGCGAGACGCTGTCGCCGGCGCGGGCCGGGCGCCGGCCATCCTCGCCGGCCGGCGGCAGGATCTCGACCCAGGTCGTGCCGGTGTCGTAGCGACCGACGAAGCCGTCCAGGATGTAGAAGGTCTTGGTCAGGACGTGGTCGCGCGGGATCGGCTCCAGCTCCGGAATGTCCAGGGTCTGGAGCATGCGGCGGAGCTGGTCGCCCTCCGGCGTCGCGCCGCCGCCGGGCCGGGCGCTCATCGCGTCGCGGGTGTCGAAGATCACGAGGCCGCCGCCCTTCATATAGGCTTCGAGCTTGCGCAGGGTCTCGGCGGAAGGGATCGGACGGCCGGCGACGACCGGCCAGTACAGGATCGGGAAGAAGGCGAGCTCGTCGCGGGCGACGTCGACGCCGACCGCCTCGCCGGGTTCGAGGGCGGTGCGGGCGCCGAGCACGATGTTGAGCCCGGCGAGCCCGGCCTTCGACATCTCGTCGACCGATTTGTCGCCGGTGACGACATAGGCGAGGCGCGTCACCGCGCCGGCGGCGAAGAGCTCGCGCGGGATCGGCGGGCGCTGGTCGGCCGGTGCCGCGGGCACCGGCGTGGCGGTGGACTGTGCCCGCAGTCCTTCGGGCGCGGCGAGCAGGCCGAAGCCGAGGGCGAACAGCAGCGCGACCGGCGCGGCGCGGCGGCGCGCGATGTTGAGCCTGCCGCCGAGCCAGAGCGTCGCCAGCGTGTCGGCGACGAGCAGGACGAGCGCCAGCACGAGGAGCAGCGGCCTCATGTCCTTGGCGACCGGTTGGTCGACCGGCAGCAGCGGGGCGCCGAGCGAGGCAAGGTCGAGCGCGGCGAGATTGTCGGCCGGAGCGAGCGTGTTCACGGCCATGGTTCCGTCGCTGGGCCCGTAGATGCCGGGCGGGTGGGCGAGGATGGCGCGGCCGGTGAAGCTGCGCGGCACCGGCTGTGCCGTCACCGGCGGGCTGCGGAAGGCGCCGAGCCCGTCGAGAACCCGGGTCGGCGACAAGGTCTCGATCCTGACATCGCCGGCCTGCGCCTCCGCGGCGTCGGTCCCGGACAGGGCGACGATCTTGCGCAGCATCTCGACGAAGAGGCCCGAGAGCGGCAGGTTCGACCAGGTCGTGTCGGCGGTGACGTGCATCATGGCGAGCATGCCGTCGCCGCGACGTTCGCCGGTGACGACGGGCGTGCCGTCCTCCAGTGCCGCCCAGGTCTTGCGAGCGAGGTCGGGCTCGGGTTCGGCCAGGATCTGGCGGCTGACCCTGATCTCGTCGCTGACCTGCGTGCCGAAGAAGGGGCTCTCGCGGTTGAACGGGGCGAGCTTGCGCGGCGTCTCCCAGGACAGGCCGCCGCCGAGGGTGCGGCCGCCGCGGCGCAGGCGCACCGGCGTCAGCTCGTCGGAAGCCGCGGCGAGGCGTGCACCGGCGAAGCGAAGCAGCACGCCGCCACGCTCGATGAAGGCGTTGACCTTGTCGGCGGTGTCGCGATCGAGCGCGCCGATATCGGCCAGAACCAGCACGGAGAGGTTCTGGGCCAGCAATTCGCCGATCGGATCGGTCGAGCCGGCGCGCGGCTCGCGGATCTCGGCGAAGGGCGAGAGCGCCCGCGAGACATAATAGGTCGGCGAGAGCAGGGGCTGGGCGGTGTCGGCGGTGGTGCCGGAGACGATGCCGACACGGCGGCGCTTGGCGCGGTCGTCGAGCAAAGCGACGGCCCCGGCGCTGCGCTCGCCGACGATCTCGAGCCGGGAGACGGCGTTGCGGACCTCGATCGGCAGCGTCAGCCTGGCCGTGGTCTGCAATTCGGTGGTGCCGAAGACGAAGGGCGCGTCGCCGAGCGGCAGGCCCTTGAGGTCGAGCGCCCTGACCTGGCCACTGGCGGCGGCATTCACGCTCGGACGCAGCACCTTGACGGTGAGCGCGCCGGCGAGGTTCTCCGGCGCTGTCAGAGCGAGCTGATCGGCCGGGCTGGTATGGATCGACAGGCGCCCCGCCGACGCTTCCTGCCGCATCCTTGCGAGGAAGTCGTCATCGCCGCCGAGCCCGAGCCCGTCGGCGATCCAGACGGTTTCGGCCTGCGGCTGGGCGCGCCAGAAGGCTTCGAGCCGCTGGAGATGGGCGCCGCGATCAGGCGCGTGCGGCTGCAGCGAGAACGCACGCAGGCGCTCGACTGCGGCGCGCGGCTCGGACAGCGCGATCTCTGCCGGAGCTTCGGCGAGGCCGACCAGGGCGACGGCGCGACCATCGCGGGCCGCGGCGGCGACCCGGTTCTCGGCAATGGCGAGCCGCTCGGTCCAGTCGGTGGCGGCGCCGAAGCCGTTGTCGATCACCAGCAGCAGCGGCCCGCGCAGGGCGGCGGCGTCGCGCACCGGGTTCCAGACCGGGCCGGCGACGGCGAGAATGGCGAGCGCCGCCACCGCCATGCGCAGCGCCAGCAGCCACCAGGGCGTATGGGCCGGCATTTCGCGCTTGGCGACGAGGTCGCGCATGATCTTCAGCGGCGGGAAGTCGATCCGCCGCGGCCGGGGCGGCGTGACCCGCAAGATCAGCCAGAGCGCGGGCAGCAAAGCGAGCGCGATCAGGGCCAGCGGGGCGGAAAAGGCGATCGGCAGGGATGACAGCATGGCCCGCCCTCCCTCAGCCGCCCGGGCCGCGCGAGGCGGCGATCAGGCTGGCGATGCGCAGCACGCCCTCGCTGGCTGGCCGGTCGGTGCGGTGAAGGGTCAGGGTCCAGCCGGCATGGCGGCAGGCCTCGCGGATGGCGTCGCGATGCGCCTGCAGGCGCTGGCGATACTCCTCGCCCCAGGCGCCGGCATCGCCGACGCGCAGCGACAGCCCGTCCTCGAGATCGAACAGTTCGGCCTGGCCGGAGAAGGGGAAGGTCTCCTCGATCGGATCGACGATCAGGAGGAGGTGGCCCTTGGCGCCGCTGCTCGCCATGGTGGCGATGCGCCTGGCAAGGCCCTCGGCCGGCGTGAGCGCGTCGGTGATCAGGATGGCTTCGGCGAGGCGCGGCAGCGGCTGGTCCGGCGGCAGGTCGGCATCGCCGCCATGCCTGTCGGCGAGGATCGCCTGCGCCAGGGATTCGACGATGCGGCGCGAGGCCAGCGCCCGGGTCAGCCCCATATGGCCGACGCGCTCGCCGCCCTCGACCAGCGCCTCGGCCAGGGCGAAGCCGGCGACGAGGGCGCGGTCGACCTTGCTGGCCAGCGCCAGCGACGAGGAGAAACCCATCGAAGCCGAGCGGTCGATCCACAGCCAGATCGCGTGCGAGGCCTCCCATTCGCGCTCACGCACGAAGAGATGGCCGTCGCGGGCGGAGCGGCGCCAATCGATGCGCGAGGCGGATTCGCCGGCGACCAGCGGCCGGTATTGCCAGAAGGTCTCGCCCGGGCCCGAGCGGCGGCGACCATGGATGCCGTGCACGCTGGCCGAGACCCGGCGCGCCTCGAGGACCAGCCGCGGCAAGCGGGCGGCGAGATCGAGCGAAGCCTTGAGGACCGGCTGGGCCGGCTGGCGTTCGGCCGGTCCGAGGACGCGCGTGCGCAGCATCAGCTTTCCCTCATCCCAGGCGCTCGACCAGCCTGGCGACGACGCTTTCGACGGTCTCGCCATCGGCGCGTGCGGCGAAGGTCAGGGCGATGCGGTGCTTCAGCACCGGCGCCGCCAGGGCCGCGACATCGTCGATCGAGGGCGCGAGGCGGCCTTCGACCAACGCGCGGGCGCGGGCGGCGAGCGTCAGCGCCTGGCTCGCGCGCGGACCCGGCCCCCAGGCGAGCTTGTCGGTGACCGCCTTGTCGCCATCGCCCGGGCGGGCCGAGCGGACGAGGTCGAGAATCGCGTCGACCACCGCCTCGCCGACCGGCAGGCGGCGCACCAGCCGCTGCGTCGACATCAGCGTTTCCGCCGTCATCGCCTGCACCGGCTTGTGCTCGGCGACGCCGGTGGTCTCGAGCAGGATGCGGCGCTCGGCCTCGCGATCGGGATAGTCGACGTCGATCTGGAGCAGGAAGCGGTCGAGCTGGGCCTCGGGCAGCGGATAGGTGCCTTCCTGCTCGATCGGGTTCTGGGTGGCGAGGACATGGAAGGGCGCCGGCAGGTCATGGCTTTCGCCGGCGACGGTGACGTGGTGCTCCTGCATCGCCTGGAGCAGGGCCGACTGGGTGCGCGGCGAGGCGCGGTTGATCTCGTCGGCCATCAGGAGCTGGGCGAAGACCGGGCCGCGGATGAAGCGGAAATGGCGCTTGCCGTCGGCGCTCTCGTCGAGAACCTCGGAGCCGAGAATGTCGGAAGGCATCAGGTCGGGGGTGAACTGCACGCGCCGCGCCGAGAGGCCGAGCACGGTGCCCATCGCCTCGACCAGCTTGGTCTTGGCGAGACCGGGCACGCCGACCAGAAGGCCGTGACCGCCGGCGAGCAGCGTGACCAGCGAGAGGTCGACGACCTTCTGCTGGCCGAAGATCACCTGGCCGATCTCGTCGCGGGCGGCGCCGATGGCGGCAAGGGCCGCCTCGGCCGCCTCGACGACGCCGTCGTCGAGATTGATCGGGGCTCCGGCTTCCTGGGACTGTGCGCGGGCTTGCGCCACCATGGCGATCTCCTTCAGCCTCGCCGCGGCGCGGCCATGACCTGTAATCCGGAACTGTGGCCCCGGGGAGGGACCGGCTCAAGGGGCCTGTGCGTGCCGGTGCACAACACTGCGCTTCACGATTATGTAGAGTTCAAGGCGAGAAAGCGATGCAACCGGCATGCCGCAGGCAGGAAACAGGTCACAGATGAGTGAGACGGGAAGCGCCATGGACCGGCTGCTCGGCGCGTTGGGTAACGGTAAAACGCGCGGCCTGCCGCCGGTAGAGCGCTGGAATCCGCCTTTTTGCGGCGATCTCGACATGCGCATCGCCAGCGACGGCACCTGGTTTTATCTGGGCACGCCGATCGGCCGTCCGGCTCTGGTCAAGCTCTTCTCCTCGGTGCTGTGGCGCGAGGGAGGCGATTACTTTCTCGTGACCCCGGTCGAAAAGGTCGGGATCAAGGTCGAGGATGCGCCGTTCCAGGCGGTCGAGATGGCGGTGTCAGGGGAGGGCGATGGGCGCAGCATCGCCTTCCGCACGCAGGTCGACGAGGTCGTGAATGTCGATGGCGAGCATCCGATTCGGTTCGAGCGCTCAAGCAGTGCTGGGGTGAAGCCCTATGTGCATGTCCGTCGTGATCTCTGGGCGCGGGTGACGCGGGCGCTGACCTACGACCTGCTGGCTCTCGGGGAAGTCCGCGAGGTCGACGGCGCCCGCCAGTTCGGCGTCGCGGTCGCAAGAGCGTTCTACGTCGTCGCGCCGGCGAGCGAGATCGAGGGGCTGTGATGCCGGTTTCCGGACGTTTGCTGCGGCAGGGGCGGGATTGGGATTTCTCCGATATCGCCGATGTGCTGGCAGGAAGGCTGCGCGCCGTGCCTCCGGCTTTCGGCGACCTGATCGCCCGGCCGCGCGGCGACCACGACCTGCAGGAGGAGCCGGTCGAGATCCCCGACGAGGCCGCCGCGATCGAAGCGGCCGTGCTGATCCCGATCGTGCTGCATCCTGGCGAGCCGACCGTGCTGCTGACGCAGCGGGCGACCGCGCTGCGCAACCATTCCGGACAGGTCGCCTTCCCCGGCGGGCGGGTGGACGCAGTCGACGGCTCGCCGCTGATCGCGGCGCTGCGCGAGGCGGAGGAGGAGATCGGGCTGGCGCGCGACAGGGTCAGGACCGTCGGCTATCTCGACGCCTATCTGACCGGAACGGGTTATCGCGTCGTGCCGGTGGTCGGGCTGGTCGAGCCGCCGCTCGCACTGACGATCAATCCGCATGAGGTCGACGAGGCCTTCGAGACCCCGCTCTCCTTCCTGATGGATCCGGCCAACCACCAGCGCCATGCCCGGGAATGGAAGGGGCGACATCGCACCTACTATGCGATGCCGCATGACGGTCACTATATCTGGGGTGCAACGGCCGGGATGATCCGCAATCTTTACGAGCGCCTGGCCATCGGAGAGTTCTGAAGCAGATGATGTCGTTCGAAGACCAGAAGTCAGCGTTCGGCGTCATGCTCGCTGGAATAGGTCACGCCTGATGCTGCGCACGCTGATCGAGGAGTTCCTGCTCTTCGTCCTGCCCTTCTGCCTGTTCGCGGGCTACCTCGTGATCCGGCGGCGCAATCCCTTCGACGTCGAGCACTGGAGCGGCCACCTGTTCTGGCTTTCGGTGGTCGGGCTCGTCCTCGGCATCTCCGCCTTCATCTATGCCGGCATCGTCGCGCCGCGGCACACCGGCGCCTTCGTGCCGCCGCATGTCGAGGGCGGCCAGCTGGTGCCGGGCCAATTCAATGACAAGCCCTGAGCAAGGCCGGCTCGCGCCGTTGCTGGCGCGGGGCGAGGTCGCGGCGCTGATGGCGGCGCTGAACCGGGACGGCGAGGAGGCGCGCATCGTGGGTGGCGCCGTCCGCAATGCGCTGCTCGGCGAAGACGTGGCCGATATCGATATCGCGACGACCGCGCTGCCGGAGGAAACGGTGCGGCGGGCGAAGGCTGCCGGCTTCAAGCCCGTACCGACCGGGATCGAGCATGGGACGATCACCGTCGTGGTCGCCGGCATGCCTTTCGAGGTCACGACGCTGCGCCGCGATGTCGAGACCGATGGCCGACACGCCGTCGTCGCCTTCGGCCGCGATTTCCGGGAGGACGCGCTGCGGCGGGACTTCACCATCAATGCGCTCGGGCTCGATGCCGGAGGGTCGCTGCACGACTATGCCGGGGGGGTGGGCGATC
This sequence comes from Allobosea rubneri, assembly GCF_032464875.1. Taxonomy (NCBI): domain Bacteria; kingdom Pseudomonadati; phylum Pseudomonadota; class Alphaproteobacteria; order Hyphomicrobiales; family Alloboseaceae; genus Allobosea; species Allobosea rubneri. Next base: position 100,351 of record NZ_JAWDID010000003.1, on the reverse strand, counting down.
TGGCGGCGCGCCGGGTGCGCTTCATCGGGCAGGCGCGCGAGCGCATCGCCGAGGATTATCTGCGCATACTGCGCTTCTTCCGCTTCCATGCCCGCTATGGCGCGGGCGAGCCGGACAAGGCGGCGCTCGAAGCCTGCACCGAGGGGCGGGCCGGGCTCGAAGGCTTGTCGCGCGAGCGGGTGCGGGCGGAACTGCTGAAGCTGCTCGCCGCCCCGCGCGCCGGCTCGACCTTGCGGGCGATGGCCGGGGCCGGGCTGCTGGTGCCGGTCATCGGCGGCGTGCCGCAGCTCTCGCGCTTCGAGGCGATAGCCGGCGACGGCGAACAGGGTGGTGATCGCGTCCATCCGGATTTCAGGCTGGCAGCCCTGGCGGTCCTGACCCGCGAGGACGCGGCGCGGCTGCGCGAAAAGCTGCGGCTGTCGAACGCCGAGTCAGGGCGGATCGAGGCGATCGCGCTGGCGCTCGAGACTGTTTCAGGGCGCGAAAGCCTGCCTGCCCTCGCCGAACTGCGCGAGACGGCGCACGGTGTCGGGACCGATGCGGTCGCCGCGGCGCTCGTGCTGCTGAACGCCACCGCGGGCGCGGCGCGGGCGGAAGAAGGGCAGACGCTCATCGCCGGCCTCGGCCAGACGCCGCGCTTCCTGCCGAGCGGCAAGGATCTGCTGGCGCTCGGCGTAGCGGCGGGGCCGCTGCTCGGACAGGTGCTGGAGCAGGCGCGGCGCGACTGGATCGCGGCCGGCTGTCCGGCCGGGCGCGACGAGCAGATGGCGCTGGTCGCAAAAGCGGCCGCTATGCTGTCGCCCGCATAAGCTTACCGGTCGCCCGGAGCGCCGCTGCTGCGGTACTCCGGGGCAAAGCCGGCCTCAGCGGCGGGCCGTGATCACGGCCACCGCACCGTCGGCGGCAGCGAGGACAGGATCGAATCGACATTGCCGCCGGTACGCAGGCCGAAGATCGTGCCGCGGTCGTAGAGGAGGTTGAACTCGACATAGCGGCCGCGGCGGACCTGCTGCTCGTGCCGGTCGGCCTCGGTCCAGGGCGTGCCGAGATTGGCGCGCATGATCTTCGGGTAGATGTCGAGGAAGGCCTCGCCCACGGCGCGGGTGAAGGCGAGATCGGCCTCCGGCTCGCCGCTCCAGACATAATCGTAGAAGATGCCGCCGATGCCGCGCGGCTCGCCCCGATGCTTCAGGAAGAAGTACTCGTCGCACCAGGCCTTGAAGCGGGCATAGTCGGCGACGCCGGCATGCGCCTCGCAAGGCGTCCGCATCGCGGCGTGGAAGGCCTGCGCGTCGGGGTCGTCCTGCTCGCGGCGCCGCACCAACACCGGCGTCAGGTCGGCGCCGCCGCCGAACCAGGGCTTGGTCGTGACGACGAAGCGGGTGTTCATGTGCACGGTCGGTGCGTGCGGATTCCACGGATGGGCGATCAGTGAGATGCCGGTGGCGTGAAAGCGCGGATCCTCGGCCGAGCCCGGAATCTGGCCGGCGAATTCCGGCGCGAACGTGCCATGCACGGTCGAGACATGGACGCCGACCTTCTCGAAGACGCGCCCGCTCATCAGCGACATCACGCCGCCACCGCCAGGGGCGCCGTCATGGTTGCGGCGCTGCCAGGGTGTGCGGACGAAGCGGCCGGGCGTCGAGCTCTCGGGCGGGTAGGGGCCCGCCGCATCGTCCTCGATCGCCTCGAAGGCGGCGCAGATGCGGTCACGCAGGCTCTCGAACCAGGCGGCGGCGCGCGGCTTCAGCGCCTCCACGGCGGCGGGGTCGAAGCTCGGGCTCGCAGTCTCTTGCTGTTGCATGTCTTTCTCGTTCGAATGCGTCAGGCGGCCGGGGCTGGATAGCCGCCAAGCTGCCGCAAGGCCTCGCCAACTACCAGCGCGGCGGCGATGGCGACATTGAGCGAACGCAAGCCCGCGCGCATCGGCACATGCACGCTGGCATCTGCCGCCGCCGCGACCTCGGAGGGCACGCCAGCCGATTCGCGCCCGACCAGCACGATGTCGCCGGGCCGGAAGGCGAATGCGCTATGGGCGACGGCGCCGTCCGTCTCGGCCAGGACCAGGCGGTGGCCGGCCTCGCGGCGCCAGCTCTCGAAGGCGCCGAAGGAAATATGCCGTGTGATCGCAGCACGTTCGAGATAATCCATGCCCGAGCGACGGAAATTGCGGTCGGACACGTCGAAGGAGGCCGGCTCGACGATGTCGACGGCGACACCGAGGCAGGCCGCCATGCGGATCATCGTGCCGGCGTTCTGCGGAATGTCGGGCTGGTAGAGGGCGAGGCGCAGCATGGGCGCGTCATCCGCGCTGCGCCTGCCGGCGTCAAGGCATCATGCTCAGGGGCGGACGGCGATGGCGACGATCTCGACCTTCGCATCCAGGGGAAGGCGCGCGACCTCGACCGTGGCGCGTGCCGGCGGGGCGGTCTTGAAATAACTGCCATAGACCCCGTTCATCTTGCCGAAATCGTTGAGGTCCTTCAGGAAAACGTTGGTCGAGACGATATGGTCCATGGTCAGGCCGTCGGCTTCGAGCACGGCCTTGAGGTTTTCCAGCGTCTGCCTCGTCTGGTCCTCGATGCTGGCGTCCTTCATGAACTGCTTGGTCTTCGGATCGATCGCGACCTGCCCGGCGAGAAACACCATGTTCCCGACCTTGATCGCCTGCGAATAGGGGCCGATCGCCTCGGGCGCGTTCGGTGTCGCGATCACCGTCTTGCCCGCGGTCTGGGCGATGGCCTGTGTGGCCAGAAGGAGTGTGCCCGCCAAAGCGAGCGCGGCGTGAAACCTGATCATCGAGCAGACCTCCGGATCGCCGCCTTCATGTACGGCGCGGCCTCATGCTCTGCTGGGTGATGATGCGCGGCAAGCGGGAAACCGGCGCGGCTGCAACTTAAGTCGGGAGTCTTTCGTCGTAGATCCCGCGGCCACTGCAGGGCGGCGCGCTTGCGCCAGGCTGCAGTCTGCTGTCATGGCATGACGGAGCCGCGCTTGCAGGCTCTGGTTGCCGCAAGGCGCACGCACCATATCGGTCACGTAGCCATTGCCTGCCTAGGAGGGCGATTCCACGTCCATGTTCGCCCCGCTGTTCCGGTTCCTCGAAAGCCGCGTCGACGTCTTCGAGCCCTTCGACGAGACCAGGACGCCGCCGCGCGGCGTCTTCCCCTTCATGTGGCACCACATCAAGGGCGTGAAGGGCTGGATGGCGCTGATCATGCTGACCGGCCTCGGCTTTTCCGGCATCGAGGCGGCGATGTATCTGATGGTCGGCTGGTTCGTCGACCTGCTCACCACCCAGTCGCCCGAGACGGTGTTCCGCGAACATGGCTGGCTGCTCGCCGGCGCGGCCTTCCTCGTGGTGGTGGTGCGGCCGCTGGTCTATTTCGCCAACCACGCCATCGTCGACCAGGTCGTGGTCCCGCAGATCACCAACCAGATCCGCTGGCGCAACCATGTCTACACGCTCGGCCACGCGCTCTCCTATTTCCAGAACGACTTCGCCGGCCGGCTCTCTGCCCGGGTGATTCAGGCCGGTCAGGCCATTCGCGGCGCGACCATCGAGGTGATCGACGATCTCTGGTACGCGCTGATCTTCGCCTCGGTGGCGATCGGCTTCTTCGGCTCGACCAGCCTGTGGCTCGCCTTGCCGGTGATCGTCTGGCTCGCGGCCTATGTGACGCTGCTGATCTATTTCGTGCCGCGCGCCAAGAAGCGCTCGGAGGCGAATTCGCTCGGCCGCTCGACCACGACCGGGCGCATCGTCGACGCCTACACCAACATCCTGACGGTCAAGCTCTTCGCCCGCGCCGACGCCGAGCGCTCGGCGGTACGCGATTCGCTGACGCGCTGGAACGATTCCTTCCTCAACCTGTCGCGGCTGATCACCGGCGTCAGCGTCATCCTGCAGACGATGAACAGCCTGCTCGTCGTGGTGACGGCCTGGCTCTGCCTGATGCTGTGGAGCCAGGGCGAAATGACCCCCGGCGCGGTGGCTGCGTCAATCGGTCTCGTCCTGCGCCTCGTGCAGATGTCGACCTGGCTGATCCATCTGGTCCGCGGCATCTTCGAGAACATCGGCTCGGTGCAGGAGAGCATGGAGACGATCGCCAAGCCGCACGATCTCAGCGACGCGCCGGACGCGAAGCCGCTGGCGGTCACCGACGGCGCGGTGCGCTTCGAGCAGGTCCGCTTCAATTACGGTCGCAAGACCGGGCTCTTCGAGGGGCTCGACCTCGACATCCGCCCCGGCGAGAAGGTCGGCCTGGTTGGCCCCTCCGGGGCCGGCAAGTCGACCTTGGTCAACCTCCTGCTGCGGCTCTACCCGCTCGAAAGCGGCCGTATTCTGATCGACGGGCAGGACATCGCCGGCGTCACGCAGGAATCGCTGCGGGCGCAGATCGGCATGGTCACGCAGGACAATTCGCTGCTGCACCGCTCGATCGGCGACAATATCGCCTATGGCCGGATCGGCGCGACGGAAGCCGAAATCGCCGAGGCTGCGCGCCGGGCGGCCGCCCATGAGTTCGTGCTCGGCCTGACCGACCAGGACGGGCGCAAGGGCTTCGAATCGCGGGTCGGCGAGCGCGGCGTCAAGCTTTCGGGCGGACAGCGCCAGCGCATCGCGATCGCGCGCGTGCTGCTCAAGGACGCGCCGATCCTGATACTCGACGAGGCGACCTCCGCGCTCGATTCGGAGGTGGAAGCCGAGATCCAGGCGCAGCTCGCCACGCTGATGGAAGGCAAGACGGTGATCGCGATTGCCCACCGGCTTTCGACGATCGCGGCGCTCGACCGGTTGATCGTGCTCGACAAGGGCAGGATCGTCGACAGTGGCAGCCATGCAGAGCTCGTCGCGCGCGGCGGCCTCTATGCGCGGCTCTGGGCGCACCAGTCCGGCGGCTTCCTGGCGTTGGCGGACAGCGACCAGATTCCGGTCTGAGCCTGCCGCAAGGCCGGGTTGCTGCGCCGCGACAGGCTGCGGCGCGAGCGACAGTAGACTTCATCAAAACTGCATGCCAAAGAGCCCCGAGCCGACAAGCTGCCTCACGGCGGCTGAGGCAGGCGTTCGCATTGCGGACGCCTGACATTTTTGTTTGAGCCGGCAGGGCCGGCGGCCGAGTAGGGAACTGGATCGTGGCGCACGCGACCGAGACGACAGGCACCGAGACCACCCGCCGTGACTTCCTGATGCTGGCGACCGGTGCTGCAGGCATTGTTGGAGCCGGCGCGGTCCTGGTGCCGCTGATCAGCCAGCTCGCCCCTGACGCGCAGACCGTCGCCGCCGGCGCCCCGATTGAGCTCGATCTGGCTCCGATTGCGGAAGGTCAGGCGATCAAGCTGTTCTGGCGCGGCAAGCTGATCTTCGTGCGTCACCGCACCAAGAAGGAAATCGACGAGGCCCGCGCGGTGAACGTCGCGACGCTGCCCGATCCGCAGTCCGACCAGGAGCGCGTCAAGGAAGGCCATGCGCAGTTCCTCGTGGTCTACGGCAACTGCACCCATCTCGGCTGCGTGCCGCTCGGCAATGCGCCGGGCGACCCGAAGGGTGATTACGACGGCTGGTTCTGCCCCTGCCATGGCTCGCACTACGATTCGTCGGGCCGCATCCGCAAGGGACCTGCGCCGCTGAACCTTCCCATTCCGCCCTATGCGTTCATGGCGGACACCAAGATCAAGATCGGCTGAGCCTGAGTAGACGGGCGAAGACGGCATTCAGCGGATTTGAGAGAGCTTGAGGCGAGCAGCATGAGCGGGCACAGCACCTATCAACCGAAGACGGGTATCGAGCGTTGGCTCGACGCGCGCCTGCCGATCGTGCGGCTGATGCACGATTCCGCGGTGTCCTATCCGGTGCCGCGCAACCTTAACTATCTGTGGACCTTCGGCGGCATCCTGATGTTCATGCTGGTGGCGCAGATCATCACCGGCATCGTGCTGGTGATGCACTACACGCCGCACGCCACCATGGCGTTCAACTCCGTCGAGCACATCATGCGCGACGTGAACTACGGTTGGCTGCTGCGCTATCTGCACTCCAACGGCGCCTCGATGTTCTTCGTCGCCGTTTACATCCACATCTTCCGCGGCCTCTATTACGGCTCCTACAAGGCTCCCCGCGAGGTGCTCTGGATCCTCGGCGTCGTCATCTTCCTGCTGATGATGGCCACCGCCTTCATGGGCTACGTTCTGCCCTGGGGTCAGATGTCCTTCTGGGGCGCGACCGTCATCACCAACCTGTTCTCGGCCCTGCCGGTGGTCGGTGAGACGATCGTCACCTTCCTGTGGGGCGGCTACTCGGTCGACAACCCGACGCTGAACCGCTTCTTCTCGCTGCACTACCTGCTGCCGTTCATGATCTTCGGCGTCGTGATCCTGCACGTCTGGGCGCTGCACCATGTCGGCCAGAACAACCCGACCGGCGTCGAGGTGAAGAACGTCGCCAAGGACACGGTTCCGTTTACCCCCTACGCGACGATCAAAGACCTGTTCGGCATGGTCTGCTTCATGTTCGTCTTCGCCTATTTCGTCTTCTACCAGCCGAACTTCATGGGCCACGCCGACAACTACATCCCGGCGAACCCGGCGGCGACGCCTGCGCACATCGTCCCGGAATGGTACTTCCTGCCCTTCTACGCGATCCTGCGCGCCATCCCCGACAAGCTCGGCGGCGTTATCGCCATGGGCGGCGCGATTGCGATCCTCGCTTTCCTGCCCTGGATCGACACCTCCAAGATCAAGTCGATGACCTATCGTCCGATCGCCCGCCAGTTCTTCTGGGCGTTCTTCGTGGTCTGCATCGCGCTCGGCTATCTCGGCGCCATGCCGGCGGAAGGCGGCTACGTCATCGCCTCGCAGATCTTCACCGTTCTCTATTTCGGCTACTTCGTCGCGCTGGCTCTGATCGGCATCTTCGAGCGGCCGCGGCCTCTGCCGGCTTCCATCGCGGACTCGGTGCTGGGCAATCTCCAGGGCGGTTCGGGCGCGCGTCTCGGCGCCGCCACCGCCTCCGCACCGAACGCCAAGGGTTGATGAGACCATGCGCATGATCCCTTTCCGTCTCTCGCTCGCCGCTGGCCTGGCCGTCATGGCCCTGGCCGGCCCGGCCTTCGGCGCCGGTGAGCGCGTCAAGCCGCCGGCCGAGACCTGGTCCTTCTCGGGCCCCTTCGGCAAGTTCGACCAGGCTCAGCTCCAGCGCGGCTTCAAGGTCGTCAAGGAAGTCTGCGCCAGCTGCCATTCGATGAACCTGATCAAGCTGCGCAACCTGTCGCAGCCGGGTGGCCCGGGCTTCACCGCCTCGCAGGTCGCGGCGCTGGCGGCGACCTACACGGTCAAGGACGGCCCGAACGAGTCCGGCGAGATGTTCGACCGGCCGGGCCGTCCGGCGGATGCCTTCCCGGCTCCGTTCCCGAACGAGCAGGCTGCGCGCGCCGCCAGCGGTGGCGCCTATCCGCCGGACCTCTCGGTCCTGGCGAAGGCGCGCACCTATGAGCGCGGCTTCCCCTGGTTCATCTTCGACATCTTCACCCAGTACCAGGAGCAGGGGCCCGACTACATCACGGCCCTGCTGCGCGGCTACACCGAGCCGCCGGCCGGTCACTCGCCGCTGCTGCCGGGCCAGTACTACAACACCTATATGCCCGGCCATCTGATCGCGATGCCGCAGCCGCTCAACGACGGCCAGGTCGAGTATCCGAAGGGGCCGGACGGCAAGCCGCAGGTGCCGGAGACGGTGGCGCAGTACGCCAAGGACGTTTCGGCCTTCATGATGTGGATGGCCGAGCCGCATCTCGAGGCGCGCAAGCGCATCGGCATGCAGGTGATGCTGTTCCTGATCATCTTCGCGGGCCTGCTCTACTACACCAAGAAGAAGGTCTGGTCGCGCCTGCCCGCGCACGCCTCGTCGCACTGAGCTTTGACAGCGTTCGAAATCGAGAGCCCCGGCAACGGGGCTCTTTTCGTTTGCGCAGCCGGCTGTGGACGCCCCTTCTGACGGCCGGTAGCGGTTGCTGCAACGTCACAAACTCCTGATCCTGATCCGGAACGATAACGGAGAACGAGCATGGCTGAAGCGGTTCTGGGGATCATCGGCGGTTCGGGCATCTACGATCTGCCGGGGCTGACCGATCTGCGCGAGGAGCGCATCGAGAGTCCCTGGGGCGAGCCTTCCGACGTGCTGCGCATCGGGCGGATGGGGACGACGAAGATCGTCTTCCTGCCGCGTCACGGCCGCGGCCATGCGATCCCGCCCTCCGAGATCAACTACCGCGCCAATATCGACGTGCTGAAGCGCGCCGGCGTCACCGATCTGGTCTCGCTCTCGGCCTGCGGCTCCTACAAGGCGGAGCTCTATCCCGGCCTGTTCGTACTCGTCGATCAGTTCGTCGACCGCACGGCGGGGCGCCAGAGTTCGTTCTTCGGCCGAGGCTGCGTCGCCCATGTCTCGCTGGCGCACCCGGTCGGCCCGGCCTTGCGGGCGCGGATCGCCGAGGCGGCGACGGCGGAGGAGCTGCCTTTCGTCAATGGCGGCACACTCGTCACCATGGAAGGCCCGCAATTCTCGACCTATGCGGAATCGCTGACCTATAAGGGCCTTGGCTACGACCTGATTGGCATGACGGCGATGCCGGAAGCCAAGCTCGCCCGCGAGGCCGAGATCACCTATGCGACTGTCGCGATGGTGACCGACTACGATTGCTGGCATGAGGAGCATGGCGCGGTCGATGTCGCCTCGGTGATCGCGGTCCTGCATGCGAACGCCGACAAGGCACGCCGGCTGGTGGCGCGGCTCGCAGCCGATTTTCCGGCGGAGCGGGTGCCGTGCCCGGCCGGCTCCCACAACGCGCTCGACTTCGCGCTGGTCACGGCGCCGGAGTTCCGCGATCCCGCTTTGCTCGCCAAGCTCGATGCGGTGGCGGGGCGCGTGCTGAAGCCGTCCAGCTGAGTCGCGCGCCCTGTCGCGGCGCCGGCGATACCGGCAAGTCGAGGGGGAGCGTCGCAAAAGCGGGTTCCCAGTGCTTCGCCTCCTGCTCTAAGAGGGAGCACCGCAGCCGATGGAAGACCTGATGGACCGGCCCTCTTTCTCCGATCTGAAGAACGCGATCCGGACGATACCCGATCATCCGGCGCCGGGAATCCTGTTCCGCGACATCACCACGCTGCTCGGCGATGCGCGGGCCTTCCGTCGTGCGGTCGACGAACTCGTCCAGCCCTTCGCCGGGTTGAAGATCGCCAAGATCGCCGGAATCGAGGCGCGCGGCTTCATTCTCGGCGGTGCGGTGGCGCACCAGCTCTCGGCCGGCTTCGTGCCGGTGCGCAAGAAGGGCAAGCTGCCCTTCCAGACCGTGAGCATGCCTTACTCACTGGAATACGGCAGCGACGAGATCGAGGTTCATAAGGACGCCGTTTCGCCCGGCGAGCGCGTGCTGCTGGTCGACGACCTCGTCGCGACCGGTGGCACGGCGGAGGCGGCGGTCAAGCTGCTTTCCTCGCTCGGAGCCGAGGTCGTCGCCGCGTGCTTCATCGTCGATCTGCCGGATCTCGGCGGTGCCGACAAGGTTCGTCGCCTCGGCGTGCCCGTGCGCACGCTGGTTTCCTTCGAAGGGCATTGAGGTCGGCATGAAGATCGCCGGCAAGGCCTATCGCACGATCTGGCTCGGCGAGGATGGCTGGAGCGTCGTGGTCATCGACCAGACCAGGCTGCCCTTCAGCTTCGAGACGGTCCGGCTCACGCAGGTGCAGGAAGCCGCAGACGCGATCCGCCACATGATCGTGCGGGGGGCGCCGCTGATCGGGGCGACTGCAGCCTATGGCGTGGCGCTCGCCCTGAGGGGCGATGCCTCCGATGCCGCGCTTGAGCGCGCGCTGGCCTTGCTCGGTGCGACGCGCCCGACCGCGGTCAACCTGCATTGGGCGCTGGCGCGGATGCGGGCGCGGCTGATCGAGCTGCCCGAGACGGAGCGCGTCGCTGCCGCCTATGCCGAGGCAGCGGCGATCTGCGACGAGGATGTCGCGCTCTGCCGCGCCATCGGCGAGCACGGCCTCGGGCTGATCCGTACGATCGCTGCGGCCAAGCCTGTCGGCGAGCGAATCAACATCCTGACCCATTGCAATGCCGGCTGGCTCGCAACGGTCGACTGGGGCACGGCGCTGGCGCCGATCTATCTGGCGCACGACGCCGGCATTCCGGTGCATGTCTGGGTCGACGAGACGCGGCCGCGCAATCAGGGCGCGGCGCTGAGCGCCTATGAGCTCGGCGCCCATGGCGTGCCGCACACGGTGATCTCCGACAATGCCGGTGGCCATCTGATGCAGCATGGCGAGGTCGACATGGTGATCGTCGGCACCGACCGGACGACGGCGACCGGCGACGTCGCCAACAAGATCGGCACCTATCTCAAGGCGCTGGCGGCCCATGACAACGGAGTGCCGTTCTATGTCGCGCTGCCGTCGCCGACCATCGACTGGTCGCTCAGCGACGGCCTCGCGGAGATTCCGATCGAGGAGCGCGCCGCCGGCGAGGTCACGCATCTGCGCGGGGTCGGCGAGGATGGCCGCCCGGGCATTTTCCAGGTCACGGCGCCGGGCAGCCCGGCCGCCAACCCGGCCTTCGACGTCACGCCGGCCCGGCTCGTCACCGGCCTCGTCACCGAGCGCGGCGTCGCGCCGGCGAGCTTCGAGGGGCTGAGCCGGCTTTTCCCTGAACTGGCGCAGGAGCGCATGAAATGACCGAGACCGAACTTCGCCAGCAGATCGTCGAGGTGGCGCAGGCGATCGACCGAGCCGGGTTCTGCCCGTCGAAGTCCGGCAATGTCTCGGCGCGCTTCGAAGGCGGCCTGCTGATCACGCCGTCTGGCCTGCCTTATGCGAAGACGAAGCCGCAGGACCTGATCCATCTGACGCTCGATGGCAGCGTGCTCTCGGGTGCCGGAAAGCCCTCCTCGGAATGGCCGTTCCATACCGAGATCTACAAGGCCCGCCCGGACGCGCAGGCGATCGTGCACACGCATTCTCCGCGCGCCACTGCGCTCGCCAGTGCGCGGCGCGGCATTCCCGCCTTCCACTACATGATCGCGCTCTGCGGCGGGGCCGATGTGCGCTGCGCCGAATATGCCACCTTCGGCACGCCGGAACTCGCGGCGAATGCGGTCAAGGGGCTGGAGGGCCGCAAGGCCGTGCTGCTCGCCAATCACGGCGTGATCGCGCTTGGTGGCAGCCTCGCTGGAGCGCACACCATCGTCGCCGAGGTCGAGAATCTGGCCGGGCAGTATCTCGACCTGCTGGCCTCCGGGCTCGAGCCGGTCATCCTCGATGCGGCCGAGATGGAGAGGGTCTCGGCGCGGTTCGCGGGTTACGGAAAGGTAGGTTGATCTTAACGGCGCGTCTTACTGGTTGTTAAGGCCTCTTCTTTAATCAAGGGAGCATGAAGCTCTCGCGCTATCTGCTCGATTCGCTCGACGCCCTCGGTATTGGGGCTTGTGAATACGACGCCGATATGCGGGCCCTGGGCTGGAACAGCACCTTCCTGCAGCTCTTCCCCGAGGATGAAGGCGAGATTTATGTCGGCGAGCCCTATGCCGACAATCTCGTGCGCTTCTATCGCCGCCGCCTGCCGCCCGAGGAACTGCCGGATATCGACCGGCATGTCGCCGAAGGCGTCGCGCGGCATGAGAATCAGACGCAGCCGTTCGAATTCAGCCATCACGGGCGGCGCCTGCGCGCCGCATCCCTGCAGGCTCCGGATGGCGGGCGCGTGCGCCTGTGGCAACGGCTCGATGTCGACAGCCAGGCGGAGACGGCGCCTGAGATGACGCTGCCGCTGATCGACGCGCTTCCCTTCATTCCCGACGGCGCGACGATTCTCGATGCGAATGACCGCATCATCGCCGCCAACAATGCCTTCCGACGTCTCTACGACCTGCCTCGCGGCGCGCCCGTGGTCGGGCGCAAGCTCGACGAGATCATTGCCCGCTGCTGGGCAGGAACCTCGCCCGTGGCTGCCTGGAGGGCGGCGATCAGCAACGGCTTGCGCTATGATGGCGTGCCGTTCGAGATCGAGCTTCCCGGCCAGCGCTGGCTCAGGCTGATCGCGCGGCACAGCGCCGGCGGCCTCAGCTTCTTCACCCATGCCGACATCACCGTGGCCAAGCGCCAGCAGATGGAACTGCTGGAGGCGCAGGAGGCGTTACGCCGGGCCAATGCGGCGCTGGCGGAGCTGGCGGAGACGGACGGGCTGACGGGGCTCGCCAATCGTCGCCGTTTCGTGGCGCGGCTGGCCGATGCTGTCGCTCTCCCGCAAACGCTTTCGCTGATGATGATCGATGCCGACCACTTCAAGTCGATCAATGACCGTTTCGGCCATCTGGTCGGCGATGCCTGCCTGCGCATGATCGGCAAGGTCGTCGCGGACCAGGTCGCGCCGGTCTCGGCGCTCGTCGCGCGGATCGGCGGCGAGGAGTTCGGCGTGCTGCTCGCCGGGGTACGCCTCGAGGCGGCATACGGCATGGCGGCGGCCATTCGCCGCTCGCTCGCCCTTGTGCCCTGGCAGACGCTCCACCCCGATCTGACGGGCGTCACCGTATCGATCGGCCTCTGCGCAGGCGAAGGACCACTGGACGCCACCAGCCTGCATGCACTGGCTGATGACGCGCTCTATGCGGCCAAGCGCAATGGCCGCGATCGCATCGAGACGGCGAGCGGGCCCGCGCTGCCACGGCGCATCGCCGGCTGACTAGAGCATTTCCGCGTTTCTCTGAATCGCCGAAATGCTCTAGCTCTTTGTTTTATCGCATTTTCTTCACGCGAACCGGTGTCCACTTCGCTCGAAAATGCTCTAGGCGTGACGTTCGACGAAGGCGCAGCCCTCGAAGCTGAACACGGTCTCGCCGTTCTGGTTCACGCCCGTGTTGTGGTGGAAGAACAGCCCCCATTGCGGGCGCGAGGCGCTGGCGCGCTTGTCGGCCAGCACCGAGTGATAGGTGATCCGATCGCCCGCATAGACCGGCTTCAGCCAACGCAGGTTCCTGAAGCCGGGGGAGGGGCCGAGGCGGGGCGCGCTGGCGTTTCCGAAGGCGGCCTTGAAGGCAGCCTCCTGGCCGCGCCGATGGACGACCATCGCCGCCATCCAGCCGGCCGCAGTGTGCCAGCCCGAGGCGCAGAGCCCGCCGAACGAGCTCTGGCGAGCCGCGTCCTCATCCATATGGAAGGGCTGCGCGTCGAAGGAGCGGGCGAAGGCGACGATCTCCTCGGCGGTGAAGACGAGGCTGCCGAGCTCATGGCTCTCGCCGACCACGAGATCGTCGAAGAAGCGGGCCGGCGTCGCTGGGCCGGCGGCCGGCTCGACCTCGCTGGTATGCGCCGGCGCGACATAGCTCGGTGAATGCGCCAGCCAGTTGCCGGCAGGAGCCTCGAAGCCCGAGCCGCGGCGGCCGAACATGATCCAGTTGGTCTGCTCCAGCACGGGCTCGCCGCGCTGGTTGAGAAGCTCGAAGCGGAACTTGATCAGGCCCATTTCCGGGCGCGAGCGCGATTCCTTGGTTTCGATGACGGTCCAGCGCAGGCTGACGACGTCGCCCGGCTTGAGGGGCCGCAGCCATTTCACCTCTTCGATGCCGGGTGCGCCCATCGAGGTTGAATCGAGGATGAAGCTTTCGGCGATCAGCCGCATCAGAAGCGCGCAGCTATGCCAGCCCGACGCGATCAGGCCGCCGACGAAGCTCGCCTTGGCGGCCTCCGGATCGGTGTGGAAGTCCTGCGCGTCGAAGCGGCGGGCATAGGCGAGGATGTCCCCCTCCGAGATGGCGAGCGAGCCCCCCTCGACGACCGCGCCCGCGACAAAATCCTCGAAGTACCGCATTGCCTGTGCCCCCTGTCCGGCGCGAGTTGCGAGCGTTCGCCCGTTGGCGGGCGAACGCAAAGCGCGTTAGTTGGCGAAGCGGAAATGCAGCACGTCGCCATCGGCGACGACATATTCCTTGCCTTCGAGCCGGAACTTTCCGGCCTCGCGCGCGCCTGCCTCGCCCTTGTTGGCGATGTAGTCGTCATAGGCGATGGTCTCGGCGCGGATATAGCCCTTCTCGAAATCGGTATGGATCACGCCGGCGGCGGCGGGGCCCTTGGTGCCGTTCTCGATCGTCCAAGCGCGGGCTTCCTTCGGACCGACGGTGAAATAGGTGACGAGGTTGAGCAGAGCGTAGCCGGCGCGGATCACCCGGTTGAGGCCGGGCTCCTCCAGCCCGACCGCGTCGAGATAGTCCTTCTGGTCGGCCTGCGGCAGCACAGCGATCTCGCTCTCGATCTTGGCGGATACGACGACGGCAACCGCGCCTTCCTCGGCGGCTCGCGCCTTGACCAGCTCCGAGAAGGCATTGCCCTTGTCGGCGCTCGCCTCTTCGACATTGCAGACATAGAGCACAGGCTTCGACGAGAGCAGGCCGAGCATGGCGAAGGCCCTGCGCTCCTCGGCGGCGACCTGCACCAGCCGCGCCGGCTTGCCGTCACGCAGCAGTACAAGGCAGCGGTTCATCAGCTCGGCCGCTTCCTTGGCCTCCTTGTCGCCGGACTTCGCCTTCTTCTCCAGCGGCTGGACACGCTTCTCGAGGCTTTCGAGATCGGCGAGCATCAACTCGGTCTCGATCGTCTCGATATCGTCGATCGGCGAGATCTTGCCCTCGACATGGGTGATGTCACCATCCTCGAAGCAGCGCACGACATGGGCGATGGCGTCGCATTCGCGGATATTGGCGAGGAACTGGTTGCCGAGGCCTTCGCCGCGCGAGGCGCCGCGGACCAGTCCGGCGATGTCGACGAAGGTCAGCCGGGTCGGGATGATCTCCTTCGAGCCGGCGATCGCGGCGAGCTTCTCCAGCCGGTCATCGGGCACCGCGACGTCGCCGACATTCGGCTCGATCGTGCAGAAGGGATAGTTCGCCGCCTGGGCCGCCGCGGTCTGCGTCAGCGCGTTGAACAGGGTCGACTTGCCGACATTGGGCAGGCCGACGATACCGCATTTGAAGCCCATTTTCGCTCGCTCATCAGGTCGCGGCCACGCTCCGGCGGCTGCGATACAGCATTTCGGTTCTCGGGGGCGTTATTGGGTGCATGGCAGCAAAAGACAAGATGGCACGCCGGAGACTAGCTCGCGCGAAAGTGCATGGCGGTCGCCGCTGGCGGGGCGCAGGACTGGTCTTATGCCATCTGTCGGCGGCCGGAGATCGGTTCGATGCGCCTCCCTTCGTTTGCCCTCGCCACTGTGCTTGTCAGTTCCGCCGTCTTCGGCGTGGCGGCGCAGACGCAGCAGGTCCGCATCCGCGGCAGCGTCGAGAGAATTGAGGGACAGATGCTGACGGTGAAGACGCCGGACGGCGTAGCTTCCGTCGCTCTGGCGCCGAACTATGCGGTCGGTGCCATCGTCAGGGCGTCGATGGCGGACATCAAGAAGGGCAGCTTCATCGGTGTCGGGGCGCGCACATCGTCAGGAGGCGAGCTTCAGGCGGTGCAGGTCGTCATCTTCCCCGAGGCGATGCGCGGCACCGGCGAGGGGCATCGACCCTGGGCGGTGCTCCCCGAGGCGACGATGACCAACGCCACGGTCGCCGAGACAGTCACGCAGGTCGGGGGCGGCAGCGTCACGCTGACCTATCCCGGCGGCGAGCAGAGGATCGCGATCCCGCCCGAGGCCAACATCGTCATGGCGGCACCAGCGCAGGCGAGCGACCTTACCGCCGGAGCGCAGGTGGCGCTGACGGCGCAGCGGCAGGCGGATGGCGGCCTGACCACCAGCCGTGTCACCGTCGCGCGGGCCGGCGCACAACTTCCGCTCTGAGCCGCGTCAATCCGCCTTCTCGCCGAGGCGCTTCACCGCGCCATGGCCGCGCGCTTCCATGAAAAGGTGCACCTTGTTCTGGAAGCCGGCATCGTCATGGGTGGCGAGGAGGGCGGCATTGTCGGCGCAGGCGCTGCAGAGATCCTCGACCCAGGCTTCCTCGGCTTTGCCGAAATCGTTCAGCACATAGGCGTGGACGAGAGCCTTGTCGCCGGGATGACCGATGCCCATGCGCACACGGCGATACTCGTTGCCGATCGCGGCGGTGGTCGAGCGCAGGCCGTTATGGCCGGCATTGCCTCCGCCGAGCTTGATCCGCAGCTTGGCGGGAGCGAGGTCGAGTTCGTCATGGAAGACGATCACGTCCGCCGGCGCGACCTTGAAGAAGCGTGCCGCCTCGCCGATGGCCCGGCCGGATTCGTTCATATAGGTCTGCGGCTTGAGCAGGAGCACCTTCTCGTTGCCGATCGTCGCCTCGCAGGCCTGGCCCTGGAATCGCACGCGCCAGGGCGCGGCGCGGCAGGCGCGCGCGATCGCCTCGACCGCCATGAAGCCGATATTGTGGCGGTTGCGCGCATAGCGCGTGCCCGGATTGCCGAGGCCGGCGAAGATCAGCATTCCTGCTCTCCAGCATCTGCCAAAAAGAAAACGGCCGGGCGAGCCCGGCCGTCTGACGGTAGTCGCACCGTATGGCGAAAGGGCCCTGATCAGGCCTTGGCGGCTTCCGCCTCGGCAGCTTCCGGCTCGGCATCGACCGTCGGCGGCAGGATCGTGACCAGCGTGAGGTTGTCACGCGAGGTCAGCGAAACGCCGGCCGGCAGCTTGATGTCGTTGCTGTGCAGGGTATCGCCGACCTCAAGGCCAGCGACCGAGACTTCGAGGAATTCCGGGATGCTCTCGGGAGCGACGTCGATCTCGACGGTGTGCTCGACGATCTGCATGGTGCCGCCGCTCTTCAGGCCGGGGGACGATTCCTGGCCGACGACGTGCACGGGGACCTGGACCTTGATGGTCTGGCCGGCGGCGACGCGCAGGAAGTCGACGTGCAGCGGGGTGTCCTTGACCGGGTCGAGCTGGTAGTCGCGCGGGATGACACGGGTCTTCTTGCCGTCCACCTCGATCTCGAGCAGCGTGGTCAGGAAGTGGCCCGCATAGATCATCAGGCGGGTCTGGTTGGCGTTGAGCGCGATGGCCTGCGGGGCTTCGCCGGCGCCGTAGATCACGGCGGGGGTGAGGCCCTCACGACGAACTGCCCGGGCGGCCCCCTTGCCGACCTGAGCGCGCGCCGAAGCCTGGATCTGCTTCACAGCGGTCATTGGTGTTGTCCTTGCTTTCAAATGACAAGGCCGCCTGGTGGCGGCCGTCTCGGTTCGCGCTCCTGCCTCCAAGGGTGTCAGTGGAGCGCAGGCAGGCTCATAGGCGAAATATCCGCCGATCTCAAGCCCGGCCGCCTCAGGCCGCGGTTGCGGCCTGCGCATCCGGCTGCGCCGCCGGTCCGCGTTGGCGCAGGTCCTGGATGAAGCTGGCGACGCCGGCGGCGGGTATGGCGCGCGAGTAGAGATAGCCCTGGCCGAAAACGCAGCCCATGGCGCGCAGCCGCGCGAGCTGCTCGGCGGTCTCGATGCCCTCGGCGACGATCTTGACGCCGAGCCGGTTGGCGATCCCGACCAGCGCCTCGACGATGACGTTGCTGCGGGCGCCGGCCTCGATGCCGCCGATGAAGGAGCGGTCGATCTTGATGATGTCGACCGGGAAGTCGAGCAGATGGGTCAGCGAGGCGAATCCGGTGCCGAAATCGTCGAGCGCCACCTGGATGCCGCGCTCGCGCAGCGCTTCCATGGTTCGGGCGACGCCGTCGCGGCGGCCGCCCATGATGACCTGCTCGGTGATCTCGACGACGAGGCGCTCAAGCGGGAGCTGGGCGCGCTCGAAAACCCGGGAGATGCGCTGGACGAGGTCGCCCTTCTGGAAATCGGCGGTGGTGAAGTTGATGCCGACATGCCGGAGCTCAAGTCCGCCGCTCTGCCATTGCGCCATGTCGGCGGCGACGGCCGCGAGCATCTGCCCCGAGATTCGGTAGGCGACCTTGGGATCGAGCATCGCCTCGTGGAACTCGCCGGCGGCGACGATGCGGCCATCGTCGAGCCGCATCCGGGCCAGCGCCTCGACGCCGGCGAGCTCGCCGGTGTCGAGGCGGATGATCGGCTGATAATGCGGCAGCACGCGCCCGCTGCCGAGGGCGTCGTCGACGGTCTGGACGATCTGGACGCGCCGCATCATCGAGGTGCGAAGCCCGTACTTGAAGCGGACATACCGGCCGCGCCGGGTCTCCTTGGCGTGATACAGCGCGAAATCGGCGTTCTGCCGCAAGGTGACGCTATCGGTGCCGTCGGCTCCGGCCAGGGCGGCTCCGATCGTGACGCTCGGGATGATGGTGTTGCCGTCATGATCGAAAGGGGCGGGCATCGCGGCAAGGATGGCTGTCGCCGCCGCGCGCAGCTGCGGCGCCTGGCCGCAATCCGGCAGCAGGACGGCGAACTCGTCGCCGCCGATCCGGAAGGCGGTACCGGTACCCGCGACCTCCGCCAGCCGCGCCGCGACGGTCTCGATCAGGCGGTCGCCGGTGGCGTGACCCATCGTGTCGTTGACCGCCTTGAGATGGTCGATGTCGATCAGCAGCAGGCCGAAGCAGGGCTCGGCCCTGGCGGTCATGCGGGCGATGGCGTCGTTGAACTGCGCCCGGTTCGGCAGGCGGGTCAGCGCGTCGAAATAGGCGAGCTGATGGTTGCGCGTCCTGACCTCGTCATGCTCGATCGCGATGGCGCAGAGATGGACGCAGGTCGCGACGATGCGGCGCTCGAGCGCGTCCGGGCCGCGCTTGCGGCGATAATAGAAGGCGAAGCTGCCGACCACGCGGCCGTCGCGCGCCTTGATCGGGCTCGACCAGCAGGCCAGCAGGCCAAGCGGCAGCACCAGCCCTTCATAACCCTGCCAGAGCGGATCGCTGGCGATGTCGGTCACCTCGACGGCACTGCCGCGATGGATCGCGGTCCCGCAGGAGCCGACGCGCGGTCCGCATGACACGCCGCGCAGGGCCGCGGCGTAGCTCGGCGGCAGGCTGGGGGCCGCCAGCGGCTGGAGGGTGCTTTCCGCATCGACGGCGACGACGGAGCAGACGACCTCGGGGGCGATGGCTTCGACCCGCAGGCACAGCGAGGTCATGATCGCCGCCAGCGGCTCGCCGCGCGCGATCGCCTCCAGGGTTGCGTTCTGCAGGGACTGGAGACGTTCGACGGAGTCCAAACAAGCCTCGAGGCAGCAACAAGCACATTTCCGCGATCATGCCCCAAGGGCATGAACCTACGGTTGCGCCGTTGTCTCGAATTGTTCGGAAAACTACCGCTTCAGGCCGGCATCAGGCCGAGGCGCTCGTCGCGCCGCCGCAGCCAGAACATCAGCGGCAGCGCCAGCAGCACCATCCAGGCCTTGCCGATGATCTGGCCCGTCAGGAAGTCCAGGCTGCCGAAGGCCAGTTGCAGGAAGACGATGCTGTCGACGACGAGCCCCATGATGCTGGAGGCGGCGACCGCGGCAACGAAATGATTGCGCTGCAAGGGCGTATAGACGGCGAAGTCGGTGAGCTCCGACAGCAGGAAGGCCGCCATCGAGGCAATGACGATGGCGGGTGGGGCGAGCAGACCGGAGAGAAGCGCACCGGCGGCAATCGCGATCAGCGCCGCCTTGGCGCCGAGCCGGCGCTGGACGATGTCGCGCAGCACGAGCGCGAGCCCGACCATCAGCACGCCGCTCGGTGCCATGATGCCGGGAGCGACCGGGACGAGACAGGGGCCGTTCGGCGCGCAGACAGTGCCGGCATTGCCGATCAGCCAATTGGCCGCCGGAATGCTCAAGCCGAAGAGGACGAGGGCGATCAGTCCCTCGATGCGCCGTTGCCGGTCAGTCGTCATAATTCGGTCCGCTGTCACCTGGCGCGGCCTCGAAGGCCGCGAAACCTTTCGAACGCAAGTCGCATGCCGGGCAGTGGCCGCAGCCATAGCCCCAGGCGTGGCGCCTGCTCCGGTCGCCGAGATAGCAGCTATGGGTATCCTCGACCACCAGGTCGAGCAGGGGCTGGCCGCCCAGCCGGCGGGCAAGGGCGAAGGTCTGCGCCTTGTCGCGCCACATCAGCGGCGTGTGCAGCACCAGCCTGCGGTCGAGCCCGAGGCCGAGCGCGACCTGCATCGCCTTGATGGTGTCGTCCCGGCAGTCGGGATAGCCGGAATAGTCGGTCTCGCAGACGCCGAGAACGATGTGCCTGCAATCGCGGCGATAGGCGAGGGCGGCGGCGAAGGAGAGGAAGATCAGGTTGCGGCCGGGAACGAAGGTCGTCGGCAGGCCGCTCTCGGCGAAGGCGATCTCGCTCTCGCTGGTCAGGGCGGTGTCCGAGATATTACCCAGCGTCGTCAGATCGAGCAGATGGTCGGGGCCGAGGCGCTCGGCATAGGCCGTAGCGAGCGCAGGCAGCTTGTCTCTGATCGTCAGCCGGGCTTCGAGCTCGATGCGATGGCGCTGGCCATAGTCGAAGCCGACCGTCTCGACGCCGGAAAAGCGCTGCAGCGCCCAGGCGAGGGCGACGGTCGAATCCTGGCCGCCGGAAAAGAGGACGAGGGCTCGGTCGCCGCCGGGCGTCGGGGCCGCCATTGCGGGCCCGTCAGTCGAACAGGCTGGAGACGCTCGATTCGCTCGCGGTGCGCTCGATCGCCTCGCCCATCAGATTGGCGATGGAGATGACCCGGATGTTGCGTGCGACCTTCACCGCCTCGGTCGGCATGATCGAATCGGTGATCACCAGTTCCTTGAGCTTGGAATTGGCGATGCGCGCCACGGCGCCGCCAGAGAGCACGCCATGGGTGATGTAGGCGTAGACTTCCTTGGCACCCTGCGCGAGCAGCGCCTCGGCGGCGTTCACCAACGTGCCGCCAGAATCGACGATGTCGTCGAGCAGGATGCAGGAGCGGCCTTCGACCGTGCCGATGATGTTCATCACCTCCGACTCGCCCGGCCGGTCGCGACGCTTGTCGACGATGGCGAGCGGCGCGTCGATGCGCTTGGCGAGGGCGCGGGCGCGCACGACGCCGCCGACGTCCGGCGAGACGACCATGGCGTTCTTCCAGTCGAGCCGGTCCTTGATGTCGCGGGCCATCAGCGGAGCGCCGAACAGGTTGTCGGTCGGGATGTCGAAGAAGCCCTGGATCTGGCCGGCATGCAGGTCGAGCGTCAGCACGCGGTCGACACCGGCATGGGTGATCAGGTTGGCGACGAGCTTGGCCGAGATCGGCGTGCGGCCGGAGGCACGGCGGTCCTGCCGGGCATAGCCGAAATAGGGAATCACCGCCGTGATGCGCCGCGCCGAGGAACGGCGCAGGGCGTCGGTGATGATCAGCAGCTCCATCAGGTGGTCGTTGGTCGGGAACGAGGTCGACTGGATGACGAAGACATCCTGGCCGCGAACGTTCTCCTGGATCTCGACGAAGACCTCCATGTCGGCGAAGCGCCGGACGGAAGCCTTGGCGAGGGGGATGCCGAGCGAGGCGCAGATGGCCTCAGCCAGCGGCCGGTTGGAGTTACCGGCGACGACTTTGATGGAGGAGTTCATGCCGGGCGCACCGTGAGGACTGGCAGTCCAAGCCGCGAGGGGCCGGCTTGGTTCGAACGGCTCTTAACAGCGGCGCGACGGTGAGTCGACCGCTGCACTGCAACAGAACTGCAACAGAATCGTGGAAAAGCCGTGACCGGGCAGGTTGCCGATAGGTCAGTTCGGCCGGTCCCGCCGCCGCTTGCTAGAGGCGCTTGGCGCCGCCCGCCGAAGCTGCCTTGGCCGTCGTCGACTTGCCCTCGGCCGCCTTGCCCTTGGCATCGGGCTTGGCCTCCGCCTGCGGCGCCGTAGTCAGGAAGCCGGCGATCGCATCCATCGAATCGGAGGCCGCCTTGGCGACGATGGTCTGGTCGATGCCTGCCCAGGGATCACCGCCGCTGCTGCGGCGACCAAGGCTCTCGCCCTGGACACGCTGCGCGCGCTTCTTGGTCTCGTCGTAGACGTCCCAGACGAAGGCGAGCGAGGTCTGGCCGTCCTCGGTCGGCTGCGCGGTCAGATAGCCGCGGACGCGGAACCGGGCCGGCTTGTCGCCGGGGACGATCTCCATCTTGCGCTCCGCCGCAGCTTCGCCGAGCAGCCCGGCGAAGGCGGCCGTGACCTGGTCCGGCGCACCCGAAATGCTCTGCACCGAGACGGGCACGCCGGGAGCGTCGACCCGAGGTCGCGCAGCGGTGGTGGTCTCCTGGCAGCCCGCAAGTGCAAGCGCAACGAGCGACCCCAGAAGGGGTGCGTAAGTACGAATCGGCATGTTGCCTCCCGCCCTGTTTGTTGTCGGGCTCGGATTGCTTGGTCTTCCCTGCGGCGTCCGTTCTAGATCATGTCGTGCGAAAGTGAAATGCGCTTTCGATGTGCAAGACTAACCGGCTCTTCATCAAACTCCTTGACGCGCTGGCGATTCAGCGTTGCGGGAAGCGCAGGCGGCCTCTCCGGCATGGCTGGCGCGCATCGGATCAACGCAAGGCCAGATGGAGATCGGGCAGGTTCAGCGCCTCGGCGCCGTCCTCCCCGACGAGATAGGTCCGCCCCAGGCACATGGCGGTCTCGCTTTCCGAATCCATCAGGATCATGTGGGCGAACATCACCATCCCGGGCTCCAGCACCCAGTCATTGCCTTCGTAGAACATCGGCCAGTCCATCCAGGACGGGGTGAACTTGGCGCCGAGCGAGTAGCCGCACGCATTGAGCCGGTGGCCCGACAGGCCATGGGCGTCGAAGCTGCGTGCATGGGCGGCGAAGACATCGCCGGCGGTGTTGCCGGGCTTCAGGGCGGCCTCGCAGGCGAGCAGCGCGTCCTTCGCCGCCTCGTGATAATGCAGGTGCAACGGACGCGGCTTGCCGATGACGACGGTACGCATGATCGCAGCGTGGTAGTGCCGGTCCGCGCCGGCGAATTCGAGCGTGATCTGGTCGTCGGGTTCGAGTTTGCGGCGGCCGCTCTTGTAGCGGCAGAGCAGCGCATCGCGACCCGAGCCGATGATGAACTCGTTGCCGGGATAGTCGCCGCCGCCGGAGAAGATCGCATTGTGCTGGGCGGCGAGGATCTCGCCCTCGTCGGCGCCGGCACGGATCAGGTCGAGCGCCGCCTTGTCGGCCGCGTCGGACAAGGAAGCGGCGCGGCGGACATGGACGATCTCCTCCACCGACTTCACCGCTCTCAGGCGCGTCACCAAAAGGGAGGCGTCGACGAGTTCGGCGATGCCGGAGAAGGCAGCCTCGAGCTTGCGGCCATTGGCGGCGACGAGACCGTAGGATTCGAACTCGACGCCGATGCGCTTGCCGGCGAGCCCCATGTTGCGCGCCAATTCCAGCAGGTCGCGGGCGGGGTTGGCGTCGCGGCCGTCCTTCCAGATCCGGATGTCGGAGAGATTGGAGGTGTGCTGGGCCTGGCGCAGATCGGCCGAGCGGGTCAGCAGCGCCATCGTGCCGTCCGCCTTCACCACGAGGCACTGGAAGAAACAAAAGCCGAAAGTGTCGTAGCCGCTGAGCCAGAACATCGATTCCTGCTGGAACAGGAAGGCGGCGTCGAGCCGCTCGCGCGCCATGGCGGCGAGCAGGGCGTGACGGCGGCGGGCGAACTCGGCGGAGGAAAAATGCAGGGCCATGGCGAAGGACCGTCCGGCGTTGCGATGCATCAGGGATAGCGTGCTGGGGTCGCCAAGGCGAGAAGGGCGCGGCCGTGACGAAAGCGTCGAGCAGGCGCATGCGCGATTGCGCCTCGCGCGCTCCTTCGCCATATCTCCGGTTCAAGGCGCACAGGGCGCCGCAGCGCCGGAGGCCGCCATGGTCAGCACCAGCAACCGCATCCTCGACGACATCGCCCGTCTGGCCACCGACGCGGCCGGGGCGGCACAGGGCGTGCGCCGCGAGGTCGAGACCGTGGTCAAGACCCAGATCGAGCGGTTGCTGCGCGATATGGACGTGGTCACCCGTGAGGAATTCGAGGCGGTGCGCGAGATGGCGCTCTTGGCGCGCGAGGAGAACGACAAGCTCGCCGCCCGCCTCGCCGCGCTCGAGGGCAAGTCCGCGAAGGAGTGAACGGCTCCCCTCGCATGGACTCGCGCTGTGGACAGCGCCGCGAGGGGATTGAGCCGGCGGTCGAATCCGCCGAGCTTGGATAGCGTGTTGGGCACGTTGACCGCCTGCGCTATCGTCGATGAAGAGAGGTGATTCGTCGGCAGGCTTCGTCTCGCGAAGCTTTCCGATGATCCGGCGGCCGCTCGCGGCCGTTCAGTCGGGTTGTGTGCCTTACGCTTTTCCCAGTCGCCGTGTTCCTGTTCTCAAACGCGTCGGACCTGCTTTGCGGGCAGGGCGCCGGCAGTTGGACCCTGGGCATGATGGACCTTGATCTGGATGCCGAGAGCGATCGGCCTTCCAATCCTCTCGACCTGATTGAACGCCTTGCCTCCCTCAACCATTGGAGCTTCGACCGCGACAGCGACGATGAGCTCTCGGTCGCCGTCACCGGCGGCTGGGCGGATTACCACGTCGCGATCACCTGGCTCTCGGAAGTCGAGTCGATCCATGTCGCCTGTGCCTTCGACCTGAGGGTGCCGGATCGCCGCCGGTCCGAAGTCCTGAATCTGGTGAGCCTGGTCAACGAGCAGCTCTGGCTCGGCCATTTCGACCTGTGGAGCAATGAGAACGTGGTGATGTACCGCCATGCGCTCCTGCTCTCGGGCGGGGCGGAGCCGACCGAGGAACAGGCTGCCGGGATGATCAAGGCCGCGATCGACGCCTGCGAGCGCTATTTCCAGGCGTTCCAGTTCGTCGTCTGGGCCGGGAAGAGCGCCCGCGAGGGCCTCGAGGGCGCGCTGCTGGAGACGGTCGGCGAAGCTTGAGCGGCCTGCCGGCGGCCGCGATCGGGCTTGACCCGGCACCCCCCATGCGCGTCATGGTCGGGCTTGACCCGACCATCTCATGCCAGAGATTCTCGGGTCTCCGCTTCGCTGCGCCCGAGGATGACGCGCAGCATCGACAAGAGAGACGCCCATGTCCAGCCAGCTTCCGCAATCCCTCGTGCTCGTCGGGGCCGGCAAAATGGGCGGCGCCATGCTCGAAGGCTGGCTCCGCATCGGCATGGCAGGACCGGGGATCACCCTGGTCGATCCGCATATCAGCGAGGCCATGTCGGCGCTCGCCGCCGAAAAGGGCATGGCGGTCAACCCGCCGAAGGTCGCTGCCGCCGAAGTGGTGGTGTTGGCGACCAAGCCGCAGATGCTCGACACCGCCGCCCCTGCCGTCCAGGCGCTGATCGGCCCGCGCACCCTCCTGATCTCGATCCTCGCCGGCAAGACGCTCGGCGATCTCGCCCAGCGCCTGCCCAATGCCGGGGCGATCGTGCGGGCCATGCCGAACCTGCCGGCCTCGGTGCAGCGCGGCGTCACCGCCGCCGCCGCCGGGCCCGGCGTCAGCGCCGCCCAGCGGGAGATGGCCGACGCGCTGCTCGGCAGCATCGGCAAGGTCGAATGGTTGGCCGATGAGGGGCTGATCGACGCCGTCACCGCGGTCTCGGGTTCCGGCCCGGCCTATGTCTTCCATCTGGTCGAAGCGCTCGCCGCCGCGGGTGCGGCCGCCGGCCTGCCGGCCGATCTGGCGGGGCGGCTGGCGCGGGCGACGGTCGAGGGCGCCGGCGAAATGCTGTTCCAGTCGGATCTGGCGCCGGGAACGCTGCGCCAGAACGTGACTTCGCCGGGCGGTACGACCGCCGCCGCGCTCGAAGTGCTGATGGCCGAGGACGGCATGCCGCTGCTGATGCGGCGCGCCGTTGCTGCCGCCAAACGTCGCGCCGAAGAGCTTTCCGGCTGAGCGGCCTTTCAACCGGCGCCCGCGAGGCCTAGATTCAAGGTATCAGCAGGCGACAGGAGAAACCGATGGCACGCAAGCCCGCTTCCCCCAAAGCCGAGCCGGCTGCCGCGAAACCGGCGGCGCCGAAGCCCGATCCGCGCCGCGCCGTGGTCGATGCGCTGTTCCGGCTCGCGGCCAATCGCTCCTGGGACGAGATCGAATTGCCCGAGATCGCACGTGAGGCCGGGCTCTCCCTTGCCGAGATGCGTGGCCTGTTCCCCTCAAAGCTCGCCATTCTCGGCGGGCTCGGGCGCATCGCCGACGATGCGGTGCTGGCGGGCAATTCCGACGATCTGATGGAGGAAAGCTACATGGAGCGCGTCTTCGACCTGGTGATGCGCCGGCTCGACGCGCTGGCGCCCTACAAGGCCGGGCTGCGCGCCGTGATGCCGGCGCTGCGGCGTGACCCGATGGCGCTGGCGGCTCTCGGCCGCAACGCCGTGAATTCCTGGCGTTACATGCTGGCCTCCGCCGGGATCCCGACCGAGGACAGTCTTGGCGGCGTCAGGGTGCGTGGCGCCGTGCTGCTGATGAGCCGGGTCGCCGAGACCTGGCTCGAGGATGACGAGCCGGAGCTGTCGCGGACCATGGCGAAGCTCGATCGCGAGCTGAAATCCGCCGGTCGGATCATGGCGCGCGTCGAGGATGTGCACCGGCTGACGGCGCCGCTGCGCGGCCTTGCGCGGGCGCTGTGCGGCGGCAGGCGGGAGAGCCGCCGCGAGCGGCTGCGCAACGAGGATGGTGACGGCTACGCGGCGGCGATCTGAGGCGCCGCGCCGAGCGGCCGGGATCGTGGCCAAACCGTGGCAGTGTTAAGCGGCCTTTAGCGATTTCTCGCAACTGTGCGGACCTCACCTTCGAGGTCCGCCAATGTCATTTCTGAAGAAGATCGCCTCCCTGTCGATCGGCCGCTCGTTCGGGCTGGTCGCGATCCTGGCCGCCGGTATCGGCGTCGCCAGTGTTGCCGTGACGCTGAACCAGGCCCGCATCGACATGATGGACCTGAAGCGTTCGGAGGTGAAGGACATCGTAGAGGCGGCCGCGTCGACCGTGAACGCCTATGTGGCACGGGTTGAGAAGGGCGAGCTCAAGGAGGCCGAGGCTCAGAAGCTGGCGCTCGACGCCATCGCCAATGCCCGCTTCGACAACGGCAACTACCTGTTCGTGGTGCGCTTCGACGGCGTCAACATTGCCCATGCCAGCCCGAACCTTGTCGGTACGGACATGATGGCGTTCAAGGACGCCAATGGCCGGTTCTTCGTCAAGGACATGGTCGAGCTCGGCAAGACCAAGGGCTCGGGCTTCGTCGACTATTTCTGGCTGAGGAGCGGCGACAAGCAGCCCTCGCTGAAGATTTCCTATGTCGCCGCCGTGCCGAAATGGCAGTGGGCGATCGGAACCGGCATGCATGCCGACAGCGTCGATGTGGCCTTCGCCGGGCTGGTCCAGGACGTCGCCATCGTGCTCGTGCCGCTCGCGCTGCTGATGTTCGGGCTGGTCTTCTATCTGAGCCGCCGTGCCTCGCGCATGCTCGCCGGGCTCTCGGAGAACATGGGCGCGCTCGCCGCCGGCGATCTCCGGGTCGCCATCGACCATCAGGAGCGCCAGGACGAGGTCGGCAACATGGCGCGTGCGCTGGTCGTCTTCCGCGATGCCGCCCTGGCGAAGCAGCAGGTCGAGGCCGAGAAGGCCCAGGCCGAAGCCGAAGCGAGCGATCAGCGCCGCGCTGCCGATACGCAGCGCAACCTCAACGAGGCGCAGCGCAGCGAGGAGGCGCAGAAGCAAGCCGTTGTCGTCGAGGCGCTCGGCGCGGGTCTCGAGCATCTGACCGCGGGCGATCTGACCTATCGTATCGATGCCGTCTTCAGCGGCGAGTACGCCAAGCTGAAGCAGGACTTCAACACGGCCATCGCCCATCTCGAAGAGACGATGCGCCAGATCGCGACCAACACCGAGAGCATGAAGGCGGGTGCCGGCGAGATCAGCCAGGCGGCCGACGATCTCGCCAGCCGCACCGAGCAGCAGGCCTCCTCGGTGGAGGAGACCGCGACCGCGCTCGACCAGCTCACCGCGACGGTGCGCCAGACCGCCGAGGGCGCGCGCCAAGCCAGCCAGGCGACCACCCAGGTCAAGGGCGAGGCCGAGCAGTCCGGCCAGATCGTCCGCGAGGCCGTCGCCGCGATGGGCGGCATCGAGAAGTCCTCCGAGGAGATCTCGCAGATCGTCGGCGTGATCGACGAGATCGCCTTTCAGACCAATCTGCTGGCGCTCAATGCCAGCGTCGAGGCGGCCCGCGCCGGCGATGCCGGCAAGGGTTTTGCCGTCGTCGCCTCCGAGGTGCGTGCGCTCGCCCAGCGTTCGGCCGACGCCGCCAAGGAGATCAAGGGGCTGATCACCGCCTCCACGATCGAGGTCGAGAAGGGCGTGGCGCTGGTCGGCCAGACCGGCAAGGCGCTCGAGCGCATGTCCGGGGAGATCACCCGCGCCACCTCGCTCGTCGCCGAGATCGCCTCGGCTGCCGGGGAGCAGGCGACTGGGCTGCAGGAGGTCAACACCGCCGTCAACGAGATGGACCAGGCGACGCAGCAGAACGCGGCGATGGCCGAGCAGTCGACTGCCGCCTCGCAGGCGCTGGCGCAGGAGGCCGACCGCCTCGCCGCGCTGGTCTCGCGCTTCAAGCTCGGCGGCGACGTCACCGCGCTGAAAGCCATGGCCGCCCGGATGGCGCAGGTCGCGAACGCTTCGACCGCTCCCGCGCCGCGCCCGGCGCGCGCCGCCGCCCCGGTCGCCAGCAATGGCCATGCGGCGCCGCGCAAGCCGGTTCTCGCCAGCAATGATCGCGGCTGGGAGGAGTTTTGAGCGTGTCTTCCGAGCCTGCCGCGCCGATCGGCTTTGAGGATTTCCTCAAGGTCGATATCCGGGTCGGCACCATCGTCGAGGCCGAGCCCTATCCCGA
Organism: Allobosea rubneri; assembly: GCF_032464875.1. Classification (NCBI taxonomy): domain Bacteria; kingdom Pseudomonadati; phylum Pseudomonadota; class Alphaproteobacteria; order Hyphomicrobiales; family Alloboseaceae; genus Allobosea; species Allobosea rubneri. The sequence goes on along the minus strand of NZ_JAWDID010000003.1, from coordinate 71,572 downwards.
AGCGCGCAAGCCTTCGATCAAGCTCGTCATCGACTTCGGCGGCATGATCGGCCGCAAGAAATCATCGGCGCAGATCACCCGGCATTACCGGCCCGAGGACCTCCCGGGCCGGCAGGTGCTGGCGGTGGTGAATTTCCCGCCGCGCCAGATCGGCAAGTTCATGTCGGAAGTGCTGACCCTCGGCATTCCCGATGGTGATGGCGAGGTGGTGCTGATCGCTCCGGGGCTTCCGGTGCCGAATGGTGGGCGGTTGTACTGAGCGTCAGCCGGCGGCGGCTGCCGCTGGTCGCCAGACCCCTGTCGCGAGTGTCGTCGGAGCTGGTTCCGCGACGGACCAGCGCAGCGGCAGCGCCGCGCGGCGCCTCCAGCCGCGCTGGCTGCGGAAGTGCCAGAGCCGCTGCGCTCCGGCGATTTCGGCGAGCTCTTGCCCGCCCCAGAGGATCTCGGTCTCGCCCTGGAGCTGGAGCACATCGCCGCTCGAAAAATCGATGAAGAGCAGGCTCGCGGCTGGTTCGAGCAGCAGGTTTCCGAGCGTGTTGAAGTAGCTGTTTCCAGCGAAATCGGGGACGGTCAGGCAGTCGCCCGCGACGGCGACGAATCCCGGCCGGCCGCCGCGATGCGAGATGTCGACGCCGCCCGCCGCAGCGCTGGCGATGAACAAGGTGTCGGAGCGCAGGATCAGGGCACGAGCCTCTGTGTCGAGGCCTGCGAATGCCTCGGCCGGGGCGGTGACGGCGGGAACCCGTGCCGGTTCGCGGCTCTGGATGTATTTGGCGCAGTTGCCGAAGCTCTCGCTGACCTCAACCGTCAGGCCAGCATCGGCGAGCGCGCTGATCGTGCCATTGGCGCGGTTGCGCCGGCGCGTGCGGAAATCCAGCCCGAGCAGGCCTATCGGCGCCCCGGCCGCGAAGGCCGTGATGGCCGGGTCGTGCGGCGAAGGCCGCGCTGCGATCGAAAGCTCGGTCGGCGACGGGCTGGCGACGAAGCCTGCTTCGCCGGTCAGCACGGTCGCGATCGGGTGGCCTGCCGTGTCGAGCCCGGCGGCGAAGAGGTAAGGCAGCAGGGCGAAGAACTCCCGGTGCTGGTCCGGCATGAAGCTGCGGATGCCGGCGCCGCGCGAGCTTTGTCCGGCAAGCGCCTGCGCCTTCAGCTCGCCTTGGTGGAAGGGCTGCCCGTCCATCGCGGTCAGCCTCTTGCCGGAATCGGCGAGCGCGGCATCGGCTTGAAGAAGGGCAGGGCTTCGACGCGGGCGAGCCAAGCGCCTATTGCGGGGAACCTATCGAGCGGAATGCCGCCCTCGGGGGCGTGCGCGACATAGGAATAGCAGGCGAGGTCGGCGAGCGTCGGATGTTCGGCAGCGAGGAAGCTTCGCTGCTGGAGATGATCTTCCATGAAGCCGAGGAGGCGGGTCGCGATGCGCTCCGCCCGCACCGGCTCGTCGGGAAAGTTGAACTGGGCGATCATCCGCGCGGCGGCGGGGCCATGCATCACCTCGCCGGCTGCGATCGAGAGCCAGCGCTGCATATGCGCCGCCGTCACGGGCTCGTCCGGCATCCAGGCGCTCTGCGGCGCATAGCGCCGGACCAGATAGACCATGATCGCATTGCTGTCGGCGAGAGTGAGGTCGCCATCCTGCAGGACCGGGATCTGGCCGAGCGGGTTGAGGGTGCGAAAGGCCTCCGCCCGACGAATTTCCGCCGGCGCGGGCACGAAGTCGAACTCCAGCCCGAGCGCGCGCAGGAGGAGTTCGACCCGGTGGGTGTGACCGGAGAGAGCGGTACCGTGCAGGACGATGCGGGAGCCGGACATGGGAACCTCGTTGTTGTCCGGCAAATCTGATTGTTTCGCGCAGCGGTCGAAAGACGGTATGGTCGCAAATCAGAATTCCATCAGGGGCAACGAAGCTGGACCGTCTTGACGAGCTTTCGATCTTCGTCGCGATCATCGACACCGGCAGTCTCGCTGGAGCGGCAAGACAGCTCCGGCGTTCTCGTCCGGCGGTGACGCGTGCGCTTGCCGCTCTCGAAAGGCGCGCGGGCGTCAGCCTGATCGCGCGCACCACCCGGCAATTGATGGCGACGGAAGCCGGCCGCGAGCTGGCGGCATCGGCGCGGCGGATCCTGTCGGAGTATGATGTATCGCTGTCGGGTGTCGCCGGTGCGCCGGTGCGCGGGCTGCTGCGGATCACGGCGCCGCTCGCCTTCGGCCGACGCCATGTCGCGCCGATCGTCGCCGAATTCCTCGACCTCTATCCCGAGGTCCAGGTCGAACTGACCCTGTCCGACCGCAATCTCGACCTGATCGAGGAGGGGCTCGATCTTGCGGTCCGGATCGGGGCACTGCCGAGTTCGCGGCTGGTCGCCCGCAAGGTCGGCGAGGTCAGGCGGGTGCTGGTCGGTGCGCCGGATTATCTCGAACGCCGCGGTGTCCCGCAGCGCCCGTCCGATCTCGCCGGGCATGACACCATCGCCAGCATCGCCGCCGGCCAGACCCTGATCTGGCGATTTGCCGGCAGTGGCCGCGAGGCCGGCGTGACGATCACGCCGCGGCTGATCGTCAACGAAGTCGAGTCGGTGCTGATCGCGGCCCGCTCGGGGCGCGGCCTGGCGCGGGCGCTGTCCTATCAGGTCGCGCCGGATCTCGCGGAGGGCACGCTGGTCCGGCTGCTGCGCGAATGGGAGCCGCCGGCCGCGCCGGTTCAGCTCGTCGTCCCGGGCGGCCAGCATCTGGCGCCGAAGGTCCGCGCCTTTCTCGACCATGCGGCGGCGCGGCTGCAGCATTTGCCGGTGATCCGGCCGGAAGTCGGCGGCTGAAGCCACTGCGGCTTTCAGAGCTGCTCGTTATGGGCCCTGGCCTCGTCGCGGATCCAGTTGCGAAACGCCGCGATCGCCGGCCGGTCTGCCGACGCTTCCGGGCAGACCAGATAATATTGATGCGGGCTCCTGACCTGATGGGGAAAGGGGCGGACGAGACGGCCCGCATCCTGATAGTCGCCGATCAGGACGCTGGTTGCGAGCGCGACTCCCTGGCCCGAGGCGGCCGCCTGCAAGGCCAGGAAGGTGTGGGAGAAGCGCGGGCCCTGGCTGGCATCGACATCGTCGACCCCGGCCAGAGCGAGCCAACGCGGCCAGGTGATGTAGTCGGGGATGCCTTCCGCCGCCTCGTGCAGCAAGGTGTGATGGCGAAGGTCGGACGGGTCGCGCAGGGGGCGCAGCGGGTCGTTGAGCAGCGCGGCGCTGCAGACCGGAAAGAAGTGCTCTTCCATCAGCAGGTCCGAGCGCAGGCCGGGATAGACGCCCTGGCCGAAGCGGATCGCGACGTCGACATCCTCGCGGCCGAAATCGGTGAGGTTCACCGAAATCGAGATCCGCACTTCGAGCTCGGGATGGCGCTCCTTCAGCGAACCCAGCCTGGGGATCAGCCAGCTCAAGGCGAAGCTCGGCATGGTGCTGACCGTCAGCACGGTGGAGGCGTCGGGTCGCATCGCCTGCGCGGTGGCTTCGTTGAGCTGGTCGAGCAGGCCCGAGATCGCGGCGGCGTAGCGCTCGCCGAGGCCGGTCAGCGCCACGCCCTTGCTCGGCAGGCGGATGAACAGAGGGCGCCGCAGCCAGCTCTCCAACGCCCGGACCTGTTGGCCGATCGCGCTGGCGGTGACCGCGAGCTCCTCGCCAGCCCGCTCGAAGTTGAGATGTCGGGCCGCCGCCTCGAAGGCACGCAGCGAGGTCAAGGGCGGAAGCTGGCGACGGGACATTGGCTGGCCAAGTTCAGCTTGGGCGGAAGCCAAGAACTTCTCATTTGCTCGGCTTGGCCGCAAGGCGCAGATTCACAGGCATAATCTCCATGAGAGGAGGCCGCCATGCCGGCCAGGACCGCCACAGAAAATCTATCCCAGCTCGCTGAGAAGCACGCCGCCGCGGGCATTTCCGGCCTGCTGCTGCGCTTCGAGGACTGGCTCGCCATGCGGGCAAGCGCGCGGGCTCTCTACCGCATGGACGATCAGGCGCTTTCCGACCTCGCCTTGTCGCAAAGCGATGTAGAGCGGGTGAATCGGTCGGCGCGCAAGGCGCCCTGGCGCCAGTAAGCCGTCTGCAGCGCACAAGGACAACCAGCCCCGGGGAGCGCAGCTCGTCCCGGGGCTTAGGTGTATTCGCCGGAGAATCCGCTGCCTCAAACCGGCAGGCGCACCGTCGCGCGCAGGCCGCCGAGCGGCGATTCTCCCAGGATGATGTCGCCGCCATGCGAGCGGGCGATGTCGCGGGCGATGGCGAGGCCGAGGCCGGTGCCGCCGCCATCGACATTACGGGCCTCGTCCAGGCGGAAGAACGGCTTGAACACGTCCTCACGGAGTTCCGGCGCGATGCCCGGCCCGTCATCGTCGACCATGACGATGAGGTAGCGCGCATCATGCGTGGCGCGGATGGCGATGCGGTCGCCGAAACGGGCCGCGTTGGATACCAGATTGGTCAGCAGCCGGCGGACGGCATCGGGGCGAACGACGACGAGCGGGTCGCCGACGACCGTAAGCTCGGTCTGGTGGCCCTGGCGCTCGGCATCGGCCTTGAGATGTTCCAGCAGCGAGCGGATGTCGGTCTCGACCGGCGATTCGCCGGCATCACCGCGCGCGAAGGCGAGGTAATCCTCGAGCATGCGGCTCATCTCGTCGACATCCTTCTCGATCGCCTCCAGGTCGGGCGATCTTTCAAGCAGCGCGAGGGAGAGCTTGAAGCGGGTCAGGATGGTGCGCAGATCGTGGCTGACGCCGTTCAGCATCATGGTGCGCTCGCCGATCGAGCGTTCGACGCGGCGCTTCATCTCGATGAAGGCATTGCCGGCGCGGCGAACCTCGCGCGCGCCTCGCGGGCGGAAATCGGCGTCGCGCCCCTTGCCGAAGGCCTCGGCCGCGTCGGCGAGCCGCAGGATCGGCCGGATCTGGTTGCGCAGGAACAGCACCGCGATGGTCAACAGGATCAGCGAGGTGCCCGTCATCCAGAGCAGGAAGATGTGGCTGTTGGAGGCATAGGCCTGGCTGCGCCGGGTCAGGACGCGCATCACATCCTTGCCGAGCTTGATGCGGATCTCGATCAGGCTGGAGCGGCCGACGGTGTCGAGCCAGAAAGGCCGTTTCACCTGCTGGCTGAGCTCGGTCGAGAGCGCGCTGTCGAGCAATGAGAAAAAGGGGCGGGGCCCCGGTGCCGGCAGGTCGGTATCGGGCAGAATGTCGACGTCGAGGCCGAGCCGCTCCTGGGCGATGCGCGAGAGCAGGGCGGCGTCCTTGTCCTGGGGGTAGCTCTCATAGACGTCGATCAGGGCGGCGATATCCTGGGATACCGCCGCTGAGAGCCGCTGCGTCACGGTCTGCCAGTGGCGCTCCATGAAGACATAGGCGATGACCGATTGCAGCAAGACCACCGGCGCGATGACGATGACCAGGGCGCGCGGATAGAGCCCCTTGGGCATGATCCGGCTGATCGCCCGCGCCGGGCGCTTCTGCAGGCGCTTGAGCGGCGCGAACAGCGTGGCGCCGATCCGCGCCAGCACGGCGCCCACCGGACGCAGCCAGGCACCAATTCTCGCCGCGAGCGGGAGAAGGCGGCGCCGGAGAGAGGCGTCGGCCATGATCTTCAGCCCCGGTCGATGACGAGGCGGTAGCCGACGCCGCGAACGGTCTGGAGGTAGAGCGGGTCGGCCGGGTCGCGCTCGATCTTGCGGCGCAGGCGGTTGATCTGGACGTCGATGGTCCGGTCGTTGGCGGCGGACCCCTGATTGGCGAGCTGCTCGCGCGGCACATGTTCTCCGGCCCGCTCGGCAAGCACGGTCAGGATTTCGCGCTCGCGCTCGGTGAGGCGGATCGATTCCTCGCCCTGGCGGAGTTCGCCGCGGGCGAGGCCGAAGACGAATGGGCCGAAGCGGACATAGTCGGGCCGGGGCGGCGCTGGCGGCGGTTCGGGCTGGGCGGTGCGCTTGAGGATGTTGCCGAGGCGCAGGATGAGCTCGCGCGGCTCGAACGGCTTGGCGAGATAGTCATCGACGCCGATTTCCAGCCCGTTGATGCGGTCGCCGCTCTCGGTCCGGGCCGTCAGCATCAGGATCGGGATCTCCGAGCCGGCGCGCAGACGCCGGGCGAAGTCGAAGCCGTTCTCGCCCGGCATCATGATGTCGAGCACCATGGCGTCGAAGACGAGATGGCCGAGCCGGGTATCGGCTTCGGCGGCGTTGGCTGCAGTGGTGACGCGGTAGCCGTGATCGCCGAGGAAACGGGCCAGCAGGTCGCGCAGGCGGCGGTCGTCGTCGACCACCAGGATATGTGGGGCCTCGTCCGGAATCGGTTTGCGCTGGCCGCTCGGCGCCATCATCCCCGTCCCCTCGATTCTGTCGGAGCTCCGCTCATGCTCCTTTCGAGTAGCACGAAGCGTCAGGTCGACCCAGCCAGATGCGCCATCACGCTGCGCCGCGCAGCAGGATCGATCAGGCCGGCGAGATAGCGCGTGATGATCGGGGCGGTTTCGGGGCCCGCCGCTTCGAGTGCGCGCCCGATGCGCCTTGCCTGCAACTCGGCGAGGCGTATGGCGAGCTCGCGGCCCGCCTCGGTGGCGTGCAGTTTGCGCTGGCGCTTGTCACGGGTGCCGGGGCGCTGCTCGACAAAGCCGGTCTCGACCAGTTCCTTCAGCACGCGATTGAGGCTCTGCTTGGTGATCTGCAGGATGTCGAGCAGCTCGGCGATGGTCATGCCGGGGCGGCGCTGGACGAAGTGCAGCACGCGGTGATGGGCGCGGCCGAAGCCGTAATCGGCGAGGATGCGGTCGGGATCGCCGACGAAGTCGCGATAGGCGAAGAAGAACAGCTCGATCAGGTCGTAGGGCACCGGCTGGCTCGACGCCTCGGATGTGGCCGGAGAGACGGGATTCGGGGTGGGCGTGCTCACGTTCGTGATCTCTTTTTATGTCAGCCTTGTTGACATATCTCAGACGTAAGATTACCGGTCAAGCACGCGGAGCGACCGATTATGTCGCAAGCGCCGGTCTCGGCGTAGTTTTGATACCGCGCTTGCACCCGCTTTCGCCTTGTGGCGATGTCGGCTGCAAGAAAAGGATCAGGAGGATCTGTACCATGTCAGTCATTCCTTTCGACCAGCGCGACGGCGTCATCTGGTTCGACGGCAAGCTCGTGCCGTGGAAGGAAGCCAAGGTGCACGTACTCACCCATGGGCTGCATTACGGATCCTGCATTTTCGAGGGCGAGCGCGCATATGACGGCGTGATCTACAAGTGCACCGAGCACTCGCAGCGCCTCCAGAAGTCGGCCGAGATCATGGATTTCACGATCCCCTATTCGATCGCCGAGCTCGATGCCGCCAAGTATCTCTGCCTCAAGGAGAACGGCCTGCGCGACGCCTATGTCCGCCCGGTCGCCTGGCGCGGCTCGGAGATGATGGCGGTTTCCGGCCTGAACAACGCGATCCATACCGCGATCGCGGTCTGGGAGTGGCCGAGCATGTTCGACATGGCGCAGAAGCTGAAGGGCGTGCGCCTCGACGTCGCGGCCTATCGCCGGCCCGACCCGGCCTGCGCCCCGGTGCACGCCAAGGCCGCCGGCCTCTACATGATCGCGACGCTCTCCAAGCATAAGGCGGAGCGTGCCGGCTATGCCGACGCGATGATGCTCGACTGGGAAGGCAATGTCGCCGAGTGTACCGGCGCCAACATCTTCTTCATCAAGGACGGCGTGATCCACACCCCGACCGCCGACCGCTTCCTGAACGGCATCACCCGCCAGTCGGTGATCGAGCTGTGCAAGAAGCGCGGCTTCGAGGTGGTCGAGCGCCGCATCCGGCCGGAGGAGCTGGAAGGCTTCTCCGAGTGCTTCATCACCGGTTCCGCCGCCGAGGTGACGCTGGTCTCCGAGATCGGTCCCTACAACTTCGTCACCGGCAATATGGGCAAGGTGATCATGGAAGACTATTCGGACGAGGTCCGGCCGAAGTCCAAGGCGGCCTGAGACCGGCCTGCATGTCCGATTGAACTCGTCCCGGGCAGCTCGGCTGCCCGGGACTTTTCATTTCGTGACCTTCACATCGCTGCGGAAGAGGACCAGCCAGTCGTCCGACGGTATCTGGCGGCATTCGCCCATCGTGCTGAGCGTCGTGAGCGCGAAGTCGGAGCCGGTCCAGGCGTAGGTGCCGGAGCCGCCGCAATCGCCGATGCCGCGGCCCTTGGCGAAATAGCCGAGCTGGCCGTCCTTCGGGGTGTAGTCCGAATTGATCAGCACGTTGTTGTCGTTGCCGGCGAAAGCGACCTTTCGAGCGCCGGCCACCGCATCGCCCGTGACCAGCCAATAACCGGTGAGGATATTGTAGGCGCCGGCGCCGCAGTAGAGCCCGACCAGCCTGCGCCCGCCATCGAGCGGCCAGACCCGGTCGGGATTGTAGCGGGCGCCTTCGTCATCCTGCTCGCAGGCGTCCGGATCGCTCGTCTTCAGGTGCTTGCGCAGGGCCGCGGCCAGTGTCTTCGCCGCGCCGTCGGCCAGCGCCGGCCCGGTCGCCCTGGCGGTGATCACCGGCAGGGCCGGCGGCGACGGTACGGTGCTCGCGGCAGCGGGGCCCTTGCGGACCAGCGCCGTCGTCGTGTTGAGCCGGCCCTGCTGCTCGTCGATCCAGAGCATGGCCGCGACCGAGCCGGCGAGCGAGATCGCGTAGCTCTTCCCGGCCAGGGACGCCGAGAGCTTCGTCGCCTTGCGCGCCGCGGCAATCAGCGCCGCGGCGTCGGCTTCCGAAAATACGATGCGGGCGGTCTCGGCGTCTTCGACCGTGGCGGCCAGCGGCTTGCCGCCGGAGGGGAAGGGCGCGCCGTCGAGCTTGAGGCCGATCGCGAGCGGCGCCTTGAGCTTCTCACCCGTCAGCTTGAGCGACAGGGAGACGGCGCCGTCAGGGCCGGCGGGCCTTTCGAGCCTGAGGTAGCCCACGGTCTCGGCGGTCTCATCGGGCAGCGAGAGCGCCGTGCAGCTGCGAAGGTTGTCGCAGCCGGCGATCCAGTCGCGGAAGGTCTTGCCCTGGCTCTGCGCCGATGCCGGAGCCGTCGCGGCCATGAGGATCGCACCCCAGAGCGGGACCAGCCTCGCCACCAATCCCCTGCCCATCGTCAGCTCCAGCGTTCCGCCGCCTTGTCGTCGACTTCTTTGGCCTCGACCCAGCCGCCAAGCGTGCCATCGGCGAGGTGCTCGCGCTTCCAGAAGGGCGCGCGGGTCTTGAGATAGTCCATCAGGAAATCGGCGGCCTCGAAGGCCTCGCGGCGATGGCTCGATGCGGCGATCACCAGGACGATCTGCTCGCCCGGTCTGATCAGGCCGAAGCGGTGGATCGCGACGAGGCCGGAGAGCGGCCAGCGCGCCGCAGCCTCCGCGGCGACGCGCGCGATCTCGGCCTCGGCCATCCCGGGATAGTGCTCCAGCTCGAGCGCGGCGAGGCGGCCGCTCTCATCGCGGCAAAGCCCGGTAAAGCTGACGACGGCGCCGATATTGGCGTTGCCGCGGGCGAGCGCCGCGACCTCGGCGCCGAGGTCGAAATCCTCGCGCTGGATGCGGACGATCGGAGTCATCACGCAAGCTCCGAAAGAAAGCGTCGGTTTTCCCGAACAGTCATCCCGGCCGAAGCGAAGCGGAGAGCCGGGATCCATGCCTGAACCGTTCCGGAATGGGTCCCGGGTCTCCCTACGGTCGCCCGGGATGACCAGAAAAGTTCACTCACGCTCAAAGAACTCTCACCCACCGGTCATCGGCGGGAAGAAGGCGATCTCGCGGGCGCCGGCGATCGAGGCGGCCGGCTTGGCATGGGTGTGGTCGATGGCGGCGCGCACGATCGCCTCGTTCTCGAAGGCGAGCTCATAGCCCTCGCCGCGGGTCTTCAGCCAGCGCACCAGCTCGGCGACGGTTCCCGTGCCCGGCGGTGGCGTGACGATCTCGTCGGCGAGGCCGACGCGCTCGCGCACCCAGGCGAAGTAGACCAGCTTCAGCGATTGGGTGGCAACGTGCTGGTTCATGGCGCGCGCTCATCCATGGCGACGAGGTGCCGGATGCCGGCGTTGAGATAGTCCCAGCCGGTATAGATCGTCAGCAGGGCGGCGACCCAGAGCATGACGATGCCGATCTGCGTGTTGTGGGGCAGGACCTGATCGCCCGCCGGACCGACGACGAGGAAGCCGAGCGCGAAGAGCTGCGCCGCGGTCTTCCATTTCGCGACCTTGCTGACGGGGACGCTGACCTTGAGGTCGGCGAGGAATTCGCGCAGGCCAGAAACCAGAATCTCGCGGCAGAGGATGACGATCGCCGCCCAGATCGACCAACCGTGAATAGTGTCGGTATGGACGAGCATTAGCAGGAGCGCGCAGACCAGCAGCTTGTCGGCGATGGGGTCGAGCATGCGGCCGATCGCCGATTGCTGGCTCCAGGCGCGGGCGAGCCAGCCGTCGAGATAGTCGGTAACGGCCGCCGCGACATAGATCGCCAGGGCCGCCCAGCGGGCCCAGTCGTCGCGCGGCCAGAACAGCAGCGCCACCAGCGCCGGAATCGCAGCGATCCGGCCATAGGTCAGTAGGTTTGGCAGCGACCAGGGGCCGCGTCGCCGGATAGCGTCAGGAAGAATCGTCACGAAGGATACCAAGCCGCGCGTTTGCGACAGCGTCAACACGCAACACGGTGATTGCATGGCGAAGCTGCGTTGCGAAATCGGCAGGTCGCCGATGGAGCAGGTTCGCGGGGCGTGCGAGCGAACCTGCCGCAACGACCTTCAGCGGTCGTGAAAATGATCGTGAACGGCCTTCGCGGTCGCCGCGTTGACGCCGGGCGTCCTCATCAGGTCGTCGAGCTTGGCGCGCTGGATCGCCTTGACCGTGCCGAAATGTAGCAGGAGCGCGCGCTTGCGGGCGGGGCCGATGCCGGGAATCTCGTCGAGCGGGTTCTTGGTGATGTCGCGCTTGCGCTTGGCGCGGTGCGTGCCGATGGCGAAGCGGTGGGCTTCGTCGCGCAGGCGCTGGATGAAATAAAGCGCCGGGTCGCGCGGCGGCAGCTTGAACGGCTCGCGTCCCACCATGAAGAAGGTCTCGCGCATGGCGTTGCGATCCTCGCCCTTGGCGATCGCGACGAGCGCAATGTCGCTGGCGCCGCATTCGGCCATGATCTTGCGCGCCGCTTCGAACTGTCCCTTGCCGCCGTCGACGATGACGAGATCGGGCCGAGAGGGGAAGGGTGCCTCGTCGCTGGCCAGTTCGGGTGGCGTCAACCCGACAAGTTCCGATGCGCCTTCGGCAGTGATGGCAGCGGGAGAGGGACTTGAGGCCTCCGCGCCTTCCTCAACGGCATCAGGCAGGCCGCGTGCATTCGTCGGTGTCGGCTCCTGCGTCTCGGTCGCCGCTCCCCCCTCCTTCGCCAGCCGCGAGAAGCGCCGCTTCAGCACCTCGCGCATCATGCCGAAATCGTCGCCGGCGATGGTGTCGCTGGAGATGTTGAAGGTGCGGTAATGGCTCTTCATGAAGCCGTCCCTGCCGGCGACGACCATGCCGCCGACGGCGTTCGTGCCCATGATGTGCGAGTTGTCGTAGACTTCGACGCGGCGCGGCGCCCGCTCCATGCCGAAGGCGGCGCCGAGCGCATTGAGCAGGCTCTGCTGGCCGGCATTGTCGGCGAGCTTGCGGGCGAGCGCCTCATGCGCGTTCTTCTGGGCATGGGCGACGAGATCGCGCCGCTCGCCGCGCTTGGGCGCCGCGAGTTCGACCTTGCGGCCGGCGCGGGCGCAGAGCGCCTCGGCGATGAGGTCGGCCTCGGGCAGATCATGCGAGACCAGCACCAGCCGCGGCGGCGGCTTATCGTCGTAGAACTGGGTGACGACCGAGGCCAGCACCTCTGCAGGGCTCAGGCTCTTGTCGGCGCGCGGGAAGAGGGCGCGGTTGCCCCAGTTCTGCTTGTTGCGGAAGAAGAAGATCTCGACGCAGAACTGCCCAGCCTGCTCGTCGATGGCGAAGACATCGGCTTCCTCGACCCCTTGCGTATTGATGTCCTGCCCGGCCTGCACGGCCGAGAGCGCCGCCAGCCGGTCGCGATAGCGCGCCGCCTTCTCGAATTCGAGCTCCTCGGCCGCCGCCTGCATGCGTTCCGACAGGAGCTGCTTCACCGCCGAGGAACGGCCGGAGAGGAAGGCGCGGGCCTGGTCGGCCAGGGCCTGGTAGTCGGTGTGCGAGATCTCCCCGGTGCAGGGGCCGGAGCAGCGCTTGATCTGGAAGAGCAGGCAGGGCCGTGTGCGGTTCTCGTAATAGCTGTCCGAGCAGGAGCGGAGGAGAAACGCCTTCTGCAGCGCGTCGATGGTGCGCTCCACCGCCCAGACCGAGGCGAAGGGGCCGAAATAATCGCCCTTGCGCTGCCGCGAGCCGCGGTGCTTGGCGATCTGCGGGGCCGGATGGTCGCCGGACAGGAAGATGTAGGGGAAGGATTTGTCGTCGCGCAGCAGCACGTTGTAGCGCGGCCGAAGCTGCTTGATCAGGTTCGATTCGAGCAGCAGCGCCTCGGTTTCGGTGCCAGTGGTGACGAACTCCATGTTCGCGGTCTCGGCGATCATGCGCGCGACCGCATTGGTATGCGCCATGCCGCGGGCATAGGCCGTGACCCGGTTCTTCAGGCTCTTGGCCTTGCCGACATAGAGCACCTCGCCGGCGCGATCGAACATCCGGTAGACGCCCGGCCGGTTCGGCAGGTGCCTCGCGAACTCGGCGATCACCTCGATGCCCGCCTTGAGCGCGCCCGGCGCTGCCTCGCCGAGATCGAGCGCAGGCTCCGCGGGGAGGGCGGTTTCCTCCTCCAGCTCGATCTCTTCCTCGGGCAGGTCTGGGCGTTCGCGATTCATGGGCTGCATGTAGGATGTCGCAGGCGCTTCGTCATGTCAGGAGCGGCTTCGTTCCTGCTCGACGCGCCCGACGTCTGGTCCGCGCCGGTTAACCTGTCACTCGCACGCTTGAATTGCACTGTATTCAGGCCGGCGGAGCGACCGTTTTCCGTTGATGTGATCGAGATTCCATAGACCGCCTGCGAAGGATGCCACGAGGTGATCTGATCCATTTTTGAATTTTTAATTGACAAAAGCGTTTCTGGATTCCATATCTATGTCTCGATATTAGGCCGAACGACTTGGCCTCGGTGCTCGTGAATGCGCCGCGCTGACGATCTTCCTCCTCTGTTCGAAATCGCCGCTGCACTAATTCGTGCGGCTTCATCAAGCACGACTGTAGGAGGCTCCCATGAGCTCGGGTTCGGTCAAGTGGTTCAACGCCACCAAGGGTTTTGGTTTCATTCAGCCGGATGACGGCGGTCAGGACGTCTTCGTCCATATCAGCGCCGTCGAGCGGGCAGGCATGCGCGATCTGCGCGATGGCCAGAAGATCAGCTACGAGCTGGTGCAGGACAAGCGCTCCGGCAAGATGTCGGCGGATAATCTGCGCGCCGAATGAAAGCCCGCTGCTACGGGGCAAGCGATCTGAAAGGCGACCACGGATGTACTGGCGCCATCACGTAACGCTCTGAAGCAAGGGCTATCGAGGGGTCGGGACATCAAGCCCGGCCCTTTTGCTTTTTTGAAGAGAGGATGTCCGATGCAGGTTCTTGTGCGCGACAACAATGTCGATCAGGCGCTTCGCGTCCTGAAGAAGAGGATGCAGCGCGAAGGCGTGTTTCGGGAAATGAAGCAGCGCCGATCCTATGAAAAGCCGTCGGAGCGGCGCGTCCGCGAGCGCGCCGATGCCATCCGGCGTGCAAGGAAGGCGGCTCGCAAGCAGGCGCAGCGCGACGGCCTGTTGCCCGCGCCGAAGCGTAAGCCACCGCTCGGCAGAACGCCCCGGCCCGGCATGCCGCCCGTCCCGACGAACTGACGCGCGTCCGGCGCCAGCTGAAGAGAGGTTGCCATGTCGAGCCGCAACATGAAGCTGGAAGATGCCAAGGCCCGCGCGCAGGTCGCCTTCGAGAAAACCGAGCAGCGCAAGCGCGATGCCTCGCAGGTCTGGCAGGCGATCGAGGACGAAGCCCTCCAGGTACGCCTTAAGACGGAACGCCTGAAGGCGCTGCGTCTCGCCAAGGAAGCGAGCGAGGCCGAAGCCAAGGCCAAGCTGCCGGAGCCGAGCGAAGCGAAGCCGGTCCGCCGTCGTCGGACCAAGGATAACTGACCGCGGTTCGACGATTCCGGGCTGCCGTGGCCGGAGCGCAGGCTGAGCCTGCCGATGCGGTCGCCGGCGGGAGAGCGGTGCGCATTTCCGCTTGACCGCGCCCTGTCAGCGTTCGACATCACGCGCAACGCCCCCCGGATTGCCTGCCCATGCCCGTCTTCGTCCTTCCCTTCCCGGTGATCGATCCGGTCGCGCTCCAGATCGGGCCGCTCGCGATCAAATGGTACGGACTTGCCTATGTCGCCGGGCTGCTCGGCGGCTGGTGGTATGCCCGCAAGCTGGTGATGGCCGACGGGCTGTGGGGTGGTCGCGCTCGGCCCGGGGCCGACCAGCTCGACGACATGCTGCTCTTCGTCGCGCTCGGCGTCGTGCTCGGCGGGCGCCTCGGCTTCGTCCTGTTCTACGATCTCGAACGCTATCTCGCCCGGCCGCAGGACATCATCGCAGTCTGGCAAGGCGGGATGTCCTTCCATGGCGGGCTGATCGGGGCCGCGACCGGCCTCGTCCTCTTCGCCCGCCGGCGCGGCGTGCCGGTGCTCAGCGTCTTCGATCTCTCGGCCGCGGTGGTGCCGATCGGCCTGTTCCTTGGCCGCATCGCCAACTTCATCAATGCCGAGCTCTGGGGCCGGCCGGCGCCGGACGTGCCCTGGGCGATGGTATTCCCCCATGCCGGGCCGGTGCCACGCCATCCCAGCCAGCTTTACGAGGCCTTTGGCGAGGGGCTGGTGCTCTTTCTCCTGCTCGCTCTCATCGTGCGGGCTGGCGGGTTCAAGAGGCCGGGCCTCGTCGCCGGCGTGTTCGGCATGGGCTATGCAGTGGCGCGCATCGTCGCCGAATTCTTCCGCGAGCCCGATCCGCAGCTCGGCTTCCTGTTCGGGACGGGCAGCGGTGCCGGTGGCGGCCTGACCATGGGCATGCTGCTGTCGATCCCGCTCTTCCTGGCGGGGCTCGCCCTGGTCCTGCGCGCCCGGCGGGGACCGGCGCAATCGTGACGCCGCTGGCGCAGGAGCTCGCCCGGCTGATCCGTGACGAGGGACCCCTCAGCCTCTCCCGCTACATGGCGCTCTGCCTCGGCCATCCCAGCCATGGCTACTACATGAAGCAGGACCCGTTCGGCGCGGAGGGCGATTTCACCACGGCGCCGGAGATCAGCCAGATCTTCGGCGAACTGGTCGGGCTCTGGGTCGCGACGGTCTGGCGGATGATGGGCGAGCCGGCGGCGTTCCGCCTCGTCGAGCTCGGACCAGGACGTGGCACGCTGATGCAGGACATGCTGCGGGCGGGCAGGGTCGTGCCGGGCTTTCGCGAGGCACTGACTGTCCATCTCGTCGAAACCAGTCCGGTGCTGCGCGAGCGGCAGAAGGCGACGCCGGCGGCGAGCGGCGTCGCGCCGCACTGGCATGAGCGGCTCGACCAGGCGCTCGAAGGCCCGGCGATCGTCGTCGCCAACGAATTCCTCGATGCGCTGCCGCTCGACCAGTTCGTGCTGACGCCCGAAGGCTGGCGCGAACGGCTGGTCGGCCTCGACGGCGAGGGGCGCTTCGTCTTCGGCCTGTCTGCCGAGCCCGAAAGGCAGATCGCGCGCGCAGCCCCGCAAGGCGCCGTGCTGGAGCAGCCGCTTGCGGCGCTGGAGACGGTCGCGACGGTCGCGCGCCATGTCGCGGCGGACGGCGGCGCGGGCTTGTTCATCGATTACGGAGCGGCCCAGACCGGCTTCGGCGATACGCTCCAGGCGGTGCGTCGGCATGGCTTCGTCGATCCGCTGGCCGAGCCCGGCGATGCCGACCTGACCGTGCATGTCGATTTCGCGCGCATGGCGCAGGCTGGGTTGGCGGCCGGCGCGACGGCGCACGGCCCGGCAACGCAGCGCGATTTTCTGCTGGCACTGGGGCTGGAGCAGCGCGTCGCAGCGCTGTCGCGGCGGGCGACGCCGGAGCAGGCGCACACGCTCGCGACGGGCGCGAACCGGCTGGTCGAGGCCGGCACCGCTACCGATATGGGGCAGCTCTTCAAGGTGCTGGCACTGGCCGACCCGCGCCTGCCGCTTCTGCCCGGATTTGACCTTCATCGCCTGCCAGAGCAGGCCGCCCCCTGAATCGGAGCCGGAAAGCGATGTTCATCACCTCTCCCGACCTCGCCGGCGAAACCGGCATCCGGCACGCCTTCTTCACGCGCGAGGGTGGAATCTCGACCGGGATCTACGCTTCTTTGAACGGCGGTGTCGGCTCGCAGGACGACCAGGCTCATGTCGCCGAGAACCGGGCGCGCATGGCCGCCCATCTCGGCGTCGACCGCGACAAGCTCGTCAGCGTCTACCAGGTGCACTCGCCTGACGTGGCGGTGGTGACCGGTCCCTGGCCGGGGGAGCGCCCGAAGGCCGACGCGATGGTGACGATCGCACATGGCGTCGCGCTCGGCGTTTCCAGCGCCGATTGCGGGCCGATCCTGTTCGCCGACAGCGAGGCGGGGGTCATCGGCGCGGCCCACTCCGGCTGGAAGGGTGCTTTCGGCGGCGTCGTCGGCGCGACCGTGACGGCGATGGAGAAGCTCGGCGCGCGGCGCGAGCGCATCGTCGCGGTGCTCGGCCCGACGATCAGTGCCGCGGCCTATGAGGTCGGGCCGGAGTTCATCGAGCGCTTCAAGGCCGAGAACGCGACCTATTCGCGCTTCTTCCACGCTTCCGAGCGTCCGGCTCATGCGATGTTCGACCTGCCGGCCTTCATCGCCCACCGCGCCCAGGAGGCGGGAATCGGCCGCTTCATCGATCTCGCTCTGTGCACCTATGGCGACGAGTCCAGATTCTACAGCTATCGGCGCACGACCCATCGCCAGGAGGCCGATTACGGCCGGCTGATCTCGGCGATCGCGCTGGGCTGATCCTCGCTAGCCTGCCCTTGCGTCATCTTTTGTTGCTTGCGGGACGGGACGGAGTCATCCTTCCGCGGTCATCCACCATCAACATGGCTGCGGGGGACGCATGGAACAGATCCTGATGAACCTGGTCGCCGGCGTGATCGGCGGCAATGCGGCCGGCAAGGCTTCGCCGACCTTCGATCTCGGTACCATCGGCAACACGATCGCTGGTCTTGTCGGCGGCGGCGTGCTCGGCCAGCTGGTTCCGATCGTGCTGCCGGCGATCACCGCGGCGGCGGCAGGCGGCAATCTCAGCATTGGCGGCATCCTCGCCAACCTGATCAGCGGCGGTGCCGGCGGCGCGATCCTGACCGCGATCATCGGCGCGGTGAAGAACAAGGCCGCCTGAGGCGCGCAAAGCCGGAAAGCGCTCGTCGTCGCCGAAGGCTCGGACGCTGCTGCTCAGCCCGTTCACGCGATACGCGCATGAGCATTCGCGCCGGAACGACTTGTCGCGGCGCATCGCTAGAGGGCAATCTCTCGCGCCTTGCGTGGAGACCGGCGATGCAGCGACAGATCGACTATTACTTCTCCCTCCTTTCGCCCTGGACCTATCTCGGGCACGAGCTTTTCCTGTCGATCGCCGCGCGCCATGGCTGCGCCGTCAACTATCTTCCGGTGCCGCTGCGTTTGGTCTTCGACGAGACCGGCGGCCTGCCGCTGCCCAAGCGCCACCCCGTACGTCAGCGCTACCGCATCCTCGAACTGCAGCGCTGGCGGGAGCGGCGGGGCAAGCCTCTCAATCTGTTCCCACGCCATTTCCCGCTCGATATCGCGCTGGCGGATCGGGCGTTGATCGCCGCGACGCTCGCCGGCAAGGACCCCGGTGCTTTCATGGAGCGCGTGCTGGCTGGTGTCTGGGCGCAGGAGCTGGACCTCTCGCAGCGGGCGCTGGTGATCGAGCTGGCCGAAGCTTCCGGGCTCGACGGCGAGGCGCTGGTCGGCCAGGCCGAATCGGAGGCGGTGGCGGCGCGCTATGCCGCGTCGAGCGAGGCGGCGGTCAAGGCGGGCGTCTTCGGCGCGCCGAGCTATGTCCTCGGCGGCGAGGTGTTCTGGGGCCAGGACCGGCTCGAGCTGCTCGATGACGCGCTGGCGAGCGGCCGGGCGTCCTACAGCACCGAGGCCAAGGCCTGAGCGCTCCGCGCCGTCAATCGACGATATCGGGCGTGCGCCAGGAAAGGTGCTGGCCGGCGTCGACCGCGATCATCTGCCCGGTGATCGCTTCGGCACGGGCGAGATAGAGCACCGCGTCGGCGATCTCGCGCGATTCGACCTTGCGGTTCAGCACGGTGCCAGCCGCCTCGGTGGCGAGGGCGGTTTCGCCGCCATGGGAATTGGCGAAGGTCGGGCCGGGACCGACGGCGTTGACGCGGATGCGCGGGGCGAGCGACTGCGCCATGGTCGTCGTCGCCGCCAGCAGCGCCGCCTTGGTCAGGGTGTAGGAATAGTATTGCGGCGTCAGCTTCCAGACGCGCTGGTCGATGATGTTGACGATCGCGCCTTTCCGATCAGCCGGAAGCCGGTTGGCCATCGCCCCGGCGAGGACAGAGGGCGCGCGCAGGTTGGTCGAGAACTGCCGGTTCCAGCGCAGCACCTCGAGGGAGCGGACATCGTCGACGAGGAAGCTCGAAGCGTTGTTGACCAGCAGTGTCACCGGGCCGAACGGCGCCTCCGCTGCCGCCGGCAGGCCGTCGGTGGAGGCGGCGTCGGCCAGATCGGCCGTGACGACGGCCGCCTGGCCGCCCTTTTCGCGAATCTGCGCGGCGAGCTCCTCGGCCTCGCTGCGGGACTGATTGCAGTGAATCACGACCGCATAGCCCGCTTCCGCCAGGCGCTCGACAATGGCGCGGCCGATGCGTCGCGCCCCACCGGTGACGAGTGCGACTTCAGCGGCCATCATGATCTCCCTCACGGCGTTCGCCGCGGCGCTGGAGCCGGCGCTCCCAGTGCTTGGCGACGCGCAGATAGCGATAGAATGCGTAGTTCATGGCCGTCATGAAGCCGTAGACACCGCGCAGCGCGTGACGGCGGCCGATATAGGCCTTGAAGAAATTGCCGGGGAACTCCAGCGCCAGCCGCAAGGCCGAGAGCGTCGCGCCGCGCTGATCGAGGTCGTCGGCCTGGGCGTCGCTATAGGAATTGAGCTTGGCGATCTGCTCGCCGAGCGAACGCACGGAATAGTGGTGGA
The DNA here is from genome assembly GCF_032464875.1 of Allobosea rubneri. Classification (NCBI taxonomy): domain Bacteria; kingdom Pseudomonadati; phylum Pseudomonadota; class Alphaproteobacteria; order Hyphomicrobiales; family Alloboseaceae; genus Allobosea; species Allobosea rubneri. The sequence goes on along the minus strand of NZ_JAWDID010000003.1, from coordinate 52,279 downwards.
TCGTGCCCTTCAGCCGGCCGACCCGGGTTCCGGGCTGAAGTTCGACCCTGTCATGCACCGGGGAGGGCGAGTAGCGCCCCTTGTCGCTGCGATAAAGGCGAACCGGCGTCAGGGCGTAGGCAAAGCGGTGCGGTGCGCCCTCGCCGGGGAACATCTCGGCGATGCGCAGCTTGTAGGCTTCCTCGGGGGGCTCCCCCGCGGCGAACAGGGCGGCGATCTCGTCCACGAGCTCGGGAGGCGCAACCTCGTCCGCGTCGAGATTGAGCAGCCAGCGATGGCGGCACTGGTCCTCGGCGAAGCGCTTCTGCTGGCCGTAGCCCGGCCAGGGGTTCTCGATGACGCGCGCGCCGAATCCGGCGGCAACGGCCTGCGTGCCATCGGTCGAGCCGGAATCGACCACCACGATGTCGTCGCTCAGCGAGCGCACCGCCGCGATGGTCCGGCCGATCCGGTCGGCTTCGTCGCGGGCAATGATGAAAATCGAGAGAGGCGGCACGCAAGACGTCTCGGTGGCGGGCGGGAATGTCGGCTAAAGCATGGGGCGAGGGAGCCTGCAAGCAGCCGGGCCGGCGGGGCCCCGAGAGGTGGGCCTGCGAGGAGCGCGGGAACCGAATTCAGATTGCGGCGTTAATGTGTTCGCGTCGTCCAGTCATAGATTTGGCGGCTGCCGATACGTTACCGTTTGATTCACCATTCATGCTATCTTAACAATCACTAACCGAAGTTGATCAATATGCCTTTATGGTTCCGCATTCTGCCGCAATTTCGCCGCGGTCTGGCAAGCAGTTGTGTTTTCGCAGCAACAGACACGGCCAGCGAATACCCCTATAACGGGGATATCGAAATCACCGTCGGTCCAGCGCCGGCCCCAGTGACGACACCAAGGAGTATACTATGAAGAAGTTTCTGCTCTCGGGCGTTGCGGCCCTTGGCCTCATCGCCGCCGGCGCTGCCTCCGCTGCCGACCTGCCGAGCCGCAAGGGCCCGGTCGTTGCTCCGGTCTACGTTCCGGTCTTCACCTGGACCGGCTTCTACGTCGGTGCCAACGCCGGCTACGGCTGGGGTAACGTGAACCTCAACGGCTGGGCCAACAACATCGGCGACCTCGACGGCTTCGTCGGCGGTGGCCAGGTCGGCTACAACTACCAGATCGGCCAGTTCGTGGTCGGCCTCGAAGCGGACATCCAGGGCGCCGATCTCGGCACCGGCCGCGACGTCTTCGGTGACAGCGTCAAGACCGAGTACTTCGGCACCGTCCGCGCTCGCGTCGGCGTCGCCTTCGACCGGTTCCTGCCCTACGTCACCGGTGGTTGGGCCTACGGCAACGTCAAGACCTCGATCCCGGGTCTGGCCTTCTCGTCCGACCGCACCCACACCGGCGGCTGGGCTGTCGGCGCGGGCGTCGAGTACGCCTTCACCAACAACCTGATCGGCGGCGTCGAGTACCTCTACGTCGACCTCGGCGAGAAGAACATCGCTGGCTTCGGCACCAAGGTCGGCACCGACTTCTCGGTCGTCCGCGCCCGCCTCAGCTACAAGTTCTGATTTCTCCTCCCGGAGATGGAACGAGACCCGGTGGCTTCGGCCACCGGGTTTTTCTTTGCCCGGAGCTTGGCCGCCGTGAAGCTTTTCGCAGCCTTGTCTTGCCCGGACATTGCACAAAAGGCCGCCCCTCAGGAGCGGCCTTGTTCGGAACTGCAATCGGATAGACGGGGGCGTAGCGCCCTGAACCGTCTGGCCGGCTGTGAGGCTACCGTCAGCCCTTGAAGCGTGTCGCCTCGAAGGCCGGCACCTTTGCAGCGAAGGCATCGAGCCAGGCGACGAGACGCGGATGCGCTGCGCGCCATTTGCCTTCATGGCGCAGGTCGAGATAGCCGAGCGCGCAGGCAAGCGCGATTTCGCCGATTCGCGGGCGGTCGGCAAAGGCCGGCGGCTCGGCTTCGAGCGTAGCTAGCGCCCGGTCGATCTTGCCCTGCTGGTTCTCGACCCAGCCGGCGTGGCGCATCTCGGCCGTCCTGAAGCGGACTTCGTAGACCTGGAGCAAGGCTGCGTCGCAGATGCCGTCGGCGAGCGCCTGCAGCCGCAATTGCGCGAAGCGTTCCGCGCCGGCCGGGATGATCCGCCAGCCGCCGGCAAGATGGTCGAGATAGTCGACGATGACCCGCGAATCGAACAGGCTCGACCCGTCCTCGAGGACAAGGGTCGGGATCTTGCCGAGCGGGTTCTGCCTACGCAGAGGGTCGGCGGGGTTGGTGGTGTCGGCCACCACGATCTCGATCTTGTCCGTGAGACCGAGCTCGATCATGGAAATCTTGACCTTGCGGCCAAAGGGCGAGGCGGGGGAGGAACGCAAGGTCAGCATGGCAAGGCTCTCGTGCTCGCTGCGAATCGGAACGATCAGCCGTCGGGGCGGATCGCCTCGCATCGATAGCGCGGCCGCGGGCCTTGCGCGAGGCGCTCGCACAGCGCCGGCAGCAGGATTTCCGCTTCCTGCGCCAGCAGCCAGGGCGGATTGACGACCAGCAGCCCGGTCGCGCCGAGACCTCCCGCTGCTTCAGGGCGGTCGACATCGATCTCGAGCCTGAGCAGGCGGCCAATGCCGGCGTTCGAAATTGCCGATACAAGGCCATCCACGGCGCGCCGATCCTTGATCGGATACCAGAGCGCGTAGGTGCCGGTTGGCCATTTACGCCAGGCGGCGACGAAGGCGTCGGCGAGCGTCGCGAACTCGTCCTTCTCCTCGAAAGGCGGATCGATCAGAACCAGGCCGCGCCGTTCCTTTGGCGGCACATTGGCGCCGAGGGCGACCCAGCCGTCGATGGCCAGCGCCTTGCAACGCGAGTCGCTTCCGATTGCCTGGACCAGCTTGCGGTAGGTGTTCTCGTGCAGCTCGGCGGCGATCAAGCGATCGTCGGCGCGCATCGCCTGACGGCAGAGCCAAGGCGAGCCGGGATAGGCGTCGGCACCGTAGAGAGCTCGAGCGGCCGCCACTGCCTTGCGCCAGGGGGCGAGCAGTTCCTCCACCGCCGGGGCGAGAAGGGACTGGTCGAGCCGTGCCACGCCGTCGCGCCATTCATGTGTGCGCAGGGCCTCGTCCGAGCCGAGATCGTAACGCCCGGCGCCGGCGTGGGTATCGATGATGCGATAAGGCTTATCCTTGCCGTTGAGATGCGTGAGGATACGCATCAGCATGACGTGCTTCAGGATGTCGGCGAAGTTGCCGGCGTGAAAGCCGTGACGGTAGTTCATGCAGCGGTCTTAGAGCATTTCCTTGAAACGCGGAAATGCTCTAATCCCTTGTTTTATCGGATTTTCTTCAAGCTGACCGCTGACGGCTCTGCTTGAGCATGCCCGGGCCCGATCTCGCTCCGGCTGATATCGGCCGTGGCAGCTGGGGCTCAGGGACTGGCGTTGACCTTGAAGTCCGGCGCCCGGCAGCCGGAGCGGTCGACTTCCTGGCAGGTGCGGAAGCTCCGCAGGTCCCGGGTGAAGCAGATCCGCACTTCCTGGAGCACGCCGCGGCGGCAGGCGACCGACATCATGTCGGTGCGCAGCCCGGGATTGGCGGCAACGAAGGCGCGTTCGAGATCCATCGGCGTCCAGATCTGCTCGCGGCCGCTGTCGCGCAGGGGAGGCGGGATCACGATCTTCTCGCGGGCGCGGCGAACATCGGCGAAATAGTCGCTCGGGCTCGAGCCGGTGCAGGTGCCGTGCTTGCGCCATTGATAGCGGGCGAGCCCCTCGGATGGGAACAGCCCCTCGGCTTCCGACATCGCCATTCGTGAAGGGCTGCGCCCGGACGGGCCGCAATCGGTCGGATAGCCGCGCTCGTTCTGCGGCCAGAGCCCGTGCACGACGAAGCCGAGATTGGCGCCGGGCGCGCATTGCTCGCGCGCCCGCCCGCGGCCGCCATCCTCCAACTCGCAAAAGCCCGGCGACCAGGAGAGGGCGAGCACATAGAAATCGAAATCGCCGGGCGCACCGCCACGGCTATGCTGCGCCTGCGCCTGCGCCGGAGCGCCGAAGGCAACAAGACCGAGCAGCGCCAGCGATGACAGCCAGGCGCGTGAAAGCTTCATGCGCCGATGTTACCGCTCGGGGCCGGGGCGCGCCATCTGGCAGCCGGGGGCGTAGGAGCGGTGACGGTCGAGCCCGTCGACGCACCAGTTGACGTTCCAGGTCCAGCCGAACAGGCCGAGGTTCTCACGCACGGAGTAGTCGACCCGGCGCAGGACGCCGTCATTGGTCATGACGCGCGCGGTGCAGAATCGGCGCGGGATGAAGTCCGCACCCCAGGGGCGCCAGGCGATCGGCCGGACATGGTCGAAGCTGACAACCCGCAGCGGCCCCCAGAACTTGGCTTCGCGCGAATTGAACCAGCTTGTGATCTCGCCCAGCACCGCCGGGTCCTCGCAGGCTGGCAGGTTGCCGTACATCGGGATGATGCGCTCTTCGGCGCGGTCGGCCGGGTCGACATAGCGGCCGCCCGAGCGATAGGCCGGGTCGCCATAGACTTCACCTCCTGCCTGCGCCGGCAGGGCAGCGAGGCAGAGCGTGGCGGCAAGGGCCGAGAGGAGCGAAACGCGGCGCATGGGCGGCCTTCGGAAAAAGGGACTGAATCCGTTGCGCTACGATGGCGACGAGCCCCGTTCCGGTCAAGGCGACGGTTGCGTTTCGGGCGCAAACCGTCGCGGATTGTGACTTTCCTATCGCGCTTTCCGGTCAGCCGAAGGACTCTTCCAGCATGGTCTCATAGTCCGCGGCGCTGGCGGCGCGCGGATTGCTTGCGCTGGAATGATCCTTCACCGCGGCCTCGGCGATGGCGGGCAGGACCTCGCGCGGCACGCCCATCGCCGAGAGCGAGGCCGGCATGCCGAGCCTTGCGGTGAGACCGGCGATCCATTCGGCGAGATCGGCATCGGCGGAGAGGCCGAGTGTACGACGAATCTCGGCGTACTTGCCCTTGGCCGAGGGCTCGTTGAAACGCAGTACGGCAGGCAACAGCACGGCGTTCAGCGTGCCGTGATGCAGCGAGACCTGCTTCAACCCGCCGAGCGGGTGGGAGAGGGCGTGCACGGCGCCGAGCCCCTTCTGGAAGGTGAGGCCGCCCTGCAGGGCCGCCATCAGCATTTCCTTGCGTGCCTCGCGGTCGGAGCCGTCGACGACGGCGCGTTCGATATGGCCGACCGCGCGCTTCAACCCGTCCAGCGCGATCGCCTCGGCGACCGGGTTGTCGCGCGGGCTGAGATAGGTCTCGATGCAATGGGTGATCGCGTCCATGCCGGTCGCGGCGGTGAGCCAGGCCGGCAGGCCGAGCGTCAGCTCGGGATCGCAGATAGCGAGCTTCGGGATCAGGTGGGGCGAGATGAAGCCGAGCTTGCGGCCGTCGTCCAGCGTGATCAGGGCAGCGCGGCCGACCTCGCTGCCGGTGCCGGCCGTGGTCGGGATGGCGATGACCGGCGCGACCTTGGCGGTGATCTTCGGGATGCCGCCGAGGATCGCGGCATAGGTTTCGAGCGGACCGTCATGGCCGGCGAGCAGTGCGACGCCCTTGGCGAGATCGATCGGCGAACCGCCGCCGATAGCGATAAGCCCGTCGCAATCATGCTCGCGATAGACGGCGAGCGCGGCAAGGACGGCTTCCTCGGTCGGGTTGGTTGGGGTCTCCGCGAAAAGCGCGGCATTGCCGAGGACAGGCGAGACGGCGCGCAGGCGCCCGATCAGATCGGTGGCCGCGAGGCCGCGGTCGGTGACGATCAGCGGACGGGAGATGCCGAACTGGGCGAGGCCGTCGGCAACCGCCTTCAATTCGCCGAAGCCGAACTGCACCGTCGTCAGATAGGAGATCGTCGCCATCATCGTTCCTCGCCTGCGCCCGGCTCTGCGGCCGGGCCGGAGACTTGTCGCGCGTCCGCGCCGACGATACCAGCCCCGCAGCCCCGACCTCGACGCAGGACACCCCGGCAGGGAGCGGGACGATCGCCGGACGGCCGAACCGGCAGCGGGCTGCTAGCGACCGCCGATGGGGAGCGCGCTCAGTTCTGTTCGATCGTGACGCGGTCCTTGGCGGCTGCCTCGGACAGCGCGTTTCCGGCCCGCCTTTCGAGCACGAGCAAAGCGAGGCCGGCGGCGATGATGAGGGCGGCGCCGAACAGCATGGTCGGCGTCGGCCAGTCGCCGAAGACGAACCAGCCGAACACCAGCGCCCAGACGATCAGCGTGTACTGGTAGGGCACGACGACCGAGGCCTCGGCGAGCTTCAGCGAGCGCGTGACGCACAGATGCGCGACCATGGCGATGATGCCGAGCAGGCCGAGCAGGCCGAGATCGGCGAGGGTCGGTGTCACCCAGCCGGTAGGCAGCAGCACGAGGCCCATCACCAGCGCGCCGAGAGTCTGCCAGAAGACCAGGGTGACGTCGGGCGTGCCGCGCAATTGCCGGCCGGTAATCATCATCGCGGCAAACGAGAAGCTGCCGACCAGCGCAATGATCGCCGGCAGCGACAGGCTCTGCCCGGAGGGGTTGAGCGCGATCGCGACGCCGACGAAGCCCGCGGCCACCGCGAGCCAGCGGCCGGCATCGACCCGTTCGCCGAGGAGCAGCGCCGCCAGCACCACGGCCCAGACCGGCGCGGCCAGCCAGAGCGTCATCGTGTCGGCGAGAGGCAGATAGGAGACTGCCCAATAGAAGAGCGCGACTTCGCAGGAGCCGAGCGTGACGCGCAGCAGCTGCAGGCCGGGCCGCTCCGGGCGCAGCGTGCGGCCTACGCCCTGCTTCACCACGAAGGGGATGATCACCAGGAGCGCGGCTGCCGAACGCAGGAGCAGGACCTGGCCGACCGTATAGGTCGCGACCAGCCATTTCCCCATCACGTCGTTGAGCGAGAACAGCAGGATGCCCAGCAGCATCATGGCGATACCGGCGAGCGTGGTGTTGCGGCTGGGCATGGCGATCTTTTGGGCAGGGCGGGAGCCGGTTCCATCGCCCGTTGCCGACGCCGAGGCAAGTCGCCCGACGCAAGGGGAGGCCGCGTCCCGCACAAGGCCGTATCGCCGTCGGTATCGCGCTGACAGATGTCGCTCGGAGATGGCGGACCGAGCGCGAGCCAGTGAGCGATTTCCTACCAGGTCACCTTGAGACCCAGGCGCCCATCATAGGCGTGGGATCGTCCATTGAAGCCGACCGAGTAGCCTGCGGATGCGTAGACCGCCGTGTTGCGGGAGGTTTGCGCGTCGATGCCGACCTTCACCTCGCCCCAGGTTCCACCGAGGTCCGAACCGAACGGGATGAACCCGGTCGCGGAGGAGAACGAGGCCTTCGGCTCGCCCAGGAACTCGTTCCAGACGCTCGCCTTGAGCCAGGCCGTCAGCATGCGAGGCCTTGCCGCCCGTTCCTCGAGTTCCCAGCCCTTGGCGAGGCGGGCGCCGACCCGGCCGGCAAGCGACTGTCCGTCGGAGAAGCGCACCAGCGCCGCGCCGTCGGATGCGGAGCCGTTCGAGAGGGTCTGGTAGACGAGCTGAGCCTGCGGCTCGATGATCCAGCCGCCCCCGAGCGCGATCGGATAACCGCCTTCGAGCGACGCGCCGAAGCCGAAACTGTCCTTGCTAAGCGAGAAGCCGCGGCGGGAGTCGGCCTTGGCATCATACCAGGTGCCCTGGAGGACGCCGTCGAGGTACCAGCCCGAAGGGCCGAAATGGGTCCAGTACCCACCGATCGAATAGGCGTCGATCGTGTTGCGGCCGGCTCGGAAGCCGTTGAAATGGGTGACGTCGCCCTCGATCCGCCCGATGGCAGCATAGATGCCGGCATGGTCGCGCGAGCCGTCGGCATTGATGCCGCGATAGAGATCGAGCCCCGCCTGCAGGCCGTAAAGGTCGTAGTCGAAATTGGGGCCGTTGCGATAGACGCCCCACGGGCCGCCATCGCGGTTGCCATGGGTGGCGATGATGCGTGCCCAGCCCAGAGAGGCGAAGCTGCGGCTGGCGGCGATCTCGCGATCCGGCAAGCGCACGACCGTGGTGCAGCGGTTGTTCCGGGCTGGATCCGCGCACCAGATGGTTCGCTCTTCGGTCAAGGCCGGCGGCTCCTGCGGCCGCAATTCGCCGACCCGCTCATGCAGGCTGTCCAGCAAGGTCCGGCCATAGATCAGCTGCATTGCCGGAAGCGCCGCGTAGAGAGAGGTCTCCTGGCGGTAATTGGGGATCGCTGGGGACGGTGTTGGCGTGGGGGAGGGCCCGGCCCGGGATCAGGCGTAGGCGTGGGAGTAGGGGTCGGATCCGGGCCGGGGCCCGGTCCCGGCGGAACAGGTATCGGGATCAGATCGGAACGCAGATACCAGCTCTGCGGGCTGGAGGCGTCCCGGCTCGAACGGAATAGCGTGTATTCGTATGGCCCTGCCACCACCGGGCCGGCCAACGCGAAGGCTCCGAAGGTCGTCGTGGCGCCGTTGATGGCATTCACGACGACGATGCCGTTGCCGGTGGTCAATGCGCCCGGGCCGCCGGCATTGGCGACTCTCAGGAACGATGAACCGCTCGCCGTGCCGCCGTTGACGACAAGTCTGTCGGATGCGGCGCCATCGCCCGCCAGATAGGTGTTGATCGCGAGGGTGCCGCCGAGGCCTCCATAGTTGGGGGTCGTCAACGTCGTACCGGGGGGCGTGCCGGTGCCCATATTGATCAGACCGGCATTGGTGACGCCTGCGACGGTCTGGCTGTTCCCGTTCAGGGCAAGCACGCCGGTGCTTGCTACGGAAACCGCGGAATTCGGGCTGAGAGTATTGACGTTCCCTGCGCTCAGCACGCCGGAATTGACGTTGGTCGCGCCGCTATAGGTGTTGGCGGCACTGATGAAGATCATGGTGCCACTACCATTCTGGTTCACGATGCCGGTGCCCGAGATGGCCCCCGCGAAGGTCACGGTGTCCGAGCGGTTGAAGCTCAGTGTGCCGTTATTGGTTACGTTCCCAAGGATCGCGCCGGAGGTGCCGCCGTTGCCGAGCTGGAGCGTGCCGGCCGCGATCGTCGTGCCGCCGGAATAGGTGTTGTCGGCGGTGAGGATCGTGACGCCTGTGCCGATCTGATTGAGCTGGCCGGTGCCGGAGATCAGGCCGGGGAAAGTCACGCTGTCCGAGCGGTTGAAGGCCAGCGTGCCATTGTTGGTCACATTGCCGAGGATCGCGCCGGAGGTGCCGCCGTTGCCGAGCTGGAGGGTGCCGGTCGCGATCGCCGTGCCGCCGGAATAGGTGTTGTTGGCGGTGAGGATCGTCGTTCCTGTGCCGATCTGATTGACCTGGCCGGTGCCGGAGATAAGGCCGGGGAAGGTCACGCTGTCCGAGCGGTTGAAGGCCAACGTTCCATTGTTGGTCACGTTCCCGAGGATCGCGCCCGTGGTGCCGCCGTTTCCGAGCTGGAGGGTGCCGGCCGTGATCGTGGTGCCGCCGGAATAGGTGTTGTTGGCGGTCAGGATCGTGGTGCCCGCTCCGACCTGATTGACCTGGCCGGTGCCGGAGATCAGGCCGGGGAAGGTCACGCTGTCCGAGCGGTTGAAGATCAGTGTCCCGTTGTTCGCCACGTTCCCGAGGATCGAGCCGGAGGTGCCACCGTTTCCGAGCTGGAGCGTCGCGGCGGGATGAATGGTGGTGCCACCGGTATAGGTGTTCGTCGCGATCAGGGTCGTCGCGCCGGCACGAGCATCGACCCTGCCTGCTCCGGTTGCGCCCGGCGCAAACTGATATGTGCCGCTCAGGTCGGTGTGATTGAAAACCAGTACGCCCGCCGTTCCGAGCGTCAGGTTCGGGCCTGCTCCGCTGAGCGTCAATGTTCCGGGAGCAGCCGCTGCGTCTGTCGCCGCAGCGCCGATATTGATGGCGCCTTGAGATCCGCTGTTGGCTGCGACCGTTGCGCTCGCAGCGCTGACGACGCCGCTGTTCGAGATCGTCAGCGAGCCGGTGCCCGTATTGCCGATCGTCAGGGCACCGGAATTGTTCCAGGCCGACCCGGCGCCATCGACCTTGACCGCCCCGTTCGCCCCCGCATTAGTGCCGACGGTCCCGATCGCGCTGGAAACGACGCCGCCAGTCGTGATGTTCAGCTGGCCGTTTCCGATGAAGCCGACCGTCAGATCGCTCGTGGCGACCAGTTGCGAGCCGGTCCCGCTGACGTTGACGATACCACTGCCGGTGCTGTCGTAGCCAATGAAGCCCTGTCCGGTCGAGACCCTGCCACTATCCGCGATGTTCAGCGTGCCGGCGCCGGTTTGCCCCACGCGCAGGAAGCCGGTGGTCGTCCATTGCGATCCGGCGCCGCTCACCGTCACCGAGCCGGTGCTGTTGAGAGCGACGCCGACATAGCTGTTCGTCGTGCTCGAGACATGCCCGCCATTGGTTATGCTCAGCGCCCCGGAGCCGGAGAAGCCGACAGAGATGCCGGCGCTGTTGTTCCATTGCGCGCCGGTGCCGCTGACGGTAGCGGTGCCTATGCCGGTGGTCTGGCGGCCGATGAAGCCCGATCCATTCGAGACGATGCCGCCGGCCCCGATATGCAGCGTGCCGGTGCTGAGGTTGCCGACAGTGAGTGCCCCGGCAATATTCCAAGGCGAACTCTGACTGCCCGGAACCGTGACCACCATTCCGCCGTCGATCGTCTGGGACAGCGCAGGGAGGGCCACGAACAGCGCCAGGATTGAAGCGCCATAGAGGCTCTTTCGGATGCCGATGCCTGTGTGCAGCAAGGGAGCTCTCGTTGTCGTGCCGGCTGATGAAGCAGGTGCGGAGGCTGGCTGTGTGAGAAGGCAGGCCGCGTGAATAGTCCAGCAACTCGGCGTTGTCCGCCAAGTTTCGCCAGAGTTTTCTACGATGTCTGCGTATACGCTAGGCCTAGTCTACTCGTCTCAACGGTAGGCCGCGGGAAGAGCAAGGCGAATCCAGACGCTGTCTCTCGCGCATGGAAGATGATGCGCACTTCTGCGGTTCATGGCAACGTGCTTCCAGGCGTTCTTGGTTAACGATCTGGGTGCCGCATTTCGGCTCGTCGGCGCTCGCTGTCTCATCGTTTCCCGCACGTTCTCGGCTCAGATCGTGCTGCGCGACTGCTTGCGGGATCAGCGCATCTCGTCCAGTGGCCTCGAAGAGGTCTTGGCACGGACCTTCCAAGATCACCGCACTGCACATGGCTTTTCAGAGAAGCGGCTGCCGATCGGGTCGCGGTTTTTGGGTGGGGTCTTGCGGCCTTTGGGTAGATCGGCGGTGCCGCGCTCGCCTAAGCGCCTCGCGCCTCTGCGATGATCACAATTGAGGCAAGTCAATGCAGCAAGCTGGCGCCGTGCCATCAAGGCGCGGGATCGAGCGGCGATGGAACATTTTCGCTTTTCCACCGACGATGTCGGTGTAGATCAGGCGCTGGCGTACTGGGCAGACGGCGTCCTTCCGCAATTGGAGGCGCAACTCGTCGATGCCGATCGCCGGGGCTTTACCTGTTCTCTGTCGGGGAGACGACGTGCCGAGCTCGCGATCGGCAATGTGGCCATCGCCAGCTATTCGGGCGTTTGGCGTGAAAACGCCCGTCTCATCGGCTGCACGGATTCCGCGCGGGTATTCCGTGTGCATCAGGGGCTCCTTCATCTGCAGGACCGCTCGGGCAGCACATGGCAGGTGAAGCCGGGCGAGGCGTTCATTTCCGGCCCCGACGCCTTGATCAGTTACGCGATCGCGCCCGTCGCCGCCGGCGGCGTCGCGATGATCGCCGACATGACGACCATTCCCCTGAAGCAACTCCAGAAGTATGGAGCGCTGATCTCGCGCGACCTTGCGCACCATCTGGCGATCAACTCCAGGACGGCGCTATTCAATCACTATGTCGACACGCTGCGTTCCGAACAGACGCAGGATGTCGATCTGAAAAGGCTGATTCACAATTTTACCGAGCTCACGGCCATTACGCTGACCGGGGAAGGGGACGCGATCGACAGCACGCCCGGGCTCGACGCGCATTTCGCGCGTGCAGCGAGATTGATCCGGGACAGGTTTCGCGACGGAAATCTCACTGCTGCGAAGGCGGCCAAGCTGCTCGGGCTGAGTGAGCGGGCGCTGTTCAAGGCATTCGAGCTACGCGAAAGGAGCTTTCACCAGATGCTCGTCGACGAGCGGCTGGTTTTCTCGGCGCGGCGCCTGCGCGCGTCGGATGAGAACGTGACTTCTATCGCCTACGAAGCCGGATTTGAGAGTGTTTCGACCTTCAACCGGAATTTCCGGTTCCGTTTCGGCATGTCACCCACCGATTATCGCGCCTCGATAGGCGTGCTTTGCGTCTAGAGGCCTCTGCGTTCCTAGGGGCCTGTTGGCCCCGGTCTGAACTTCGAGCTTTCCGGGCGATATGTGCCGGCGCCGCCGTGTTGGGGCGGCCATCATCGTCTTCGCTTATCGCAGCCCCAAAGCCAGTCCCGAATGCGAGCGGAAGCCGCGTCACCGCTAAACTGTGCAGCCTAATATTTTCGTATTGACTTAATTAAGTGATATCGAAATTATTGGGACATGGACAGGTTCATGGCCCTCGCAGACCCGACGCGCCGCCGCATCATCGAGATGCTGGGCGAGGGGGCGCTTGCGGCCGGCGAGATCACGGCGCGCTTCGAGGTCAGCGCGCCGGCGATCTCGCAGCATCTCAAGGTGCTGAAGGCGGCCGGCCTGGTGACGGTCGAGGTCAGCGGTCAGCGCCGGATCTATCGGCTCGATCCCGAGGGGCTGGAGGCATTCGAGGCCTGGGTCCGGCAGGTGCGCGGCTTCTGGAACGCCTCGCTCGGCCGGCTGGAGCAGGAACTGGCAAAACCCGAGAAGGACGAGGGAGTGGCGTGATGAACGAGTATGGGGTTGTTCTGGAAAGCGGCGCGGTGCGTTTCGAGCGTGTCCTGCCGGGGCCGCTGGAGCGGGTCTGGGCCTACATCACCGAGTCCGGCAAGCGCGGGACCTGGCTGGCCTCGGGCGAGATCGAGCCGCGGGTCGGCGGTAAGGCCGAACTGCTGTTCAAGCACTCGGAGATCACCGACGAGGCGCCGCCCGAGCGCTATCGCGAGGTGCATGAGAAGGGTTGGCTCAGCCACGGCACGGTGACGCGCTACGAGCCGCAGCGGGCGATCGCCTTCACCTGGCCGGGCGAGGGGCAAGCGACATCGGAGGTAACGTTCGAGCTCGCGCCGGAAGGCGAACGGGTCAGGCTCGTGGTGACGCATCGCAAGCTGGCCGACAAGGCCGAGATGACCAGCGTCTCCGGCGGCTGGCACATGCATCTCGGCATCCTCGAGGACCGGCTGACCGGCGCGCCGCCGCGCGGCTTCTGGTCGAGGCTCGGCGGGCTCGAGGCGGAGTACGCTGCGCGCTACGCCGAGGCGGCGAAGTAAGGCTCTGCCGGGGAGAGCCTAAAGGCTCGCCGCAGCGCGCGTCGCCTGGTCGTACTGGCCGGAGAGCGAGCGCATCACGGCCGCGATCTCGGAGAGGCGCGCCGGGTCGATGCCCGTCGCCAGCACCGATTTCACCAACAGTTGCTCGCGGACCTGGGCATAGCGCCGGCACGCCTCCTCGCCGGCGGGGGTCACCGCGGCGGTCTTTTCCTTGCCCTTGCGCCCGCCCTTGATCAGGCCGAGGCGCTCGAGCTTCTTGAGCGCGTAGTTCACGACATGCGTGTCCTCGATATTGAGGATCAGGCAGATGTCGGCGAGGCGCTTGGGCTTGCCGCGATGGTTGACGTTGTGCAGCACCAGCACGTCCATCGGGGTTAGATCGGGAATGCCCGCCGCCGTCATGCCGCGCAGCATCCAGCGATGGAAGGCGTGCACGGTCATGCTGAGCGCGAACTCGAACTCCGAAAGGGCCGGCATCGCGCCCGAGGCCAGATGGCCGGAGGAGACAATCGGGCCGAGCAGCGAGGCCGCGAGCTTCGTATCGGGCGGGGTGGCGTCGGGATCTTGCATCGCGCGGTCATCCTTGGCGGCGAGGTCCCTCGCAAGCGGGGCCTCGTCATGTCGTGGGCCGGTGTGCATAGCCGCCCGCGCGCGAGCGGGCGGCTATGCGTGGCGTCACATCTTCTTGTAGGCGTCGATGATCGCCTGGCCGTCGGCACCGGCCTTCTTCAGCCAGTCTGCGGTCAGGGTGTCGCCGGCCTTCTTGAAGCCGGAGGCGAGCGCTTCGCTCGGCTTCTGGACCTTCATGCCCTTCGACTTGAGCTGGTCGAGATACCAGTTGGTCTTCTCTTCCCAAAGCTTCCAGCCGCGTGCCTCGGCATCGGCCGACGCCTTGAGGATCGCGTCCTGCGTCGCCTTGTCGAGGGCGGCGAAGGCGGCCTTGTTGACGAAGGTGGCGTTCTTCGGGATCCAGGCCTGGACGTCGTAGAAATGGCTCAGCGTCTCCCAGGCCTTGGAATCGTAGCCGGTGCCGCCGGAGGACATGAAGGAGTTGACGACGCCGGTCGCCAGCGCCTGCGGCAGTTCGGCCGCCTGGATCGTCACCGACTGCATGCCGAGGATCTCGCCGAGGCGGGTGGTGCCGACATTATAGGCCCGCCATTTCAGGCCCTTCATGTCGTCGGTCGAGTTCAGGTCCTTCTTGGCGTAGACGCCCTGCGGCGCCCAGGGGACCATGAACAACAGCTTGATGCCCTGGCTGTCGAGCTTCTTCTCGACCGCCGCCTTCGAGGCGGCATAGAGCTTCTTGGAATCCGCGAAGGAGGTGGCGAGGAAGGGCACGACGTCGATGCCGAAGACCGGATCCTCGTTCTCGTGGATCGACATCAGCACTTCGCCCATCTGGGCCTGGCCGGTCTGAACGGCGCGCTTGATTTCGGGCGCCTTGAACAGGGAGGCGTTGGCGTGGACGGTGACCGAGAGCTTGCCACCGGTTCCCGCCTCGACGTCCTTGGCGAAGGTGACGAGGTTCTCGGTGTGGGGATTGTCGCCCGGATAGGCCGCCGGCAGGTTCCATTTCGTCTGCGCCAGCGCGCCGGTCGCCGCGAATGAAAGGCTGGCGGCGGCGACGCCTGCGACCAGCAGACCCCTGATGAAATCGATACGCTTCATGGTGTTCTCCGTTCCCTCTTGGTTGTGATTGTCGTTGCGCATCATTTCGGAAAGGCGAGTTCGGGCAGATACATCACGATCTGCGGGAAGATCGTAATGATCGCCACGGCGGCGACCAGCAGAAAAAAGAAGGGCAGGGCGGCGAGCGCCACCGTGTTGGAATCCTTGCCGGACATGGTCTGGAGGACGAAGAGGTTGAAGCCGACGGGCGGCGAAACCTCGGCCATCTCGACGATCAGCACCAGGAAGATGCCGAACCAGACGAGGTCGAAGCCGGCGGCCTTGATCATCGGGATGACGATCGCGGTGGTCAGCACGATCATCGAGATGCCGTCGAGTGCGGCGCCGAGGATGATGTACATCACGGTCAGCGCGGCGATCAGCGCGTAAGGCGAGAGGTGCAGCGAGTCGACCCAGGCGGCCAGCGCCAGCGGGATGCCGGTATAGGCCATCGAAGTCGACATGAAGGAGGCGCCGGCGAGGATCAGCATGATCATGCAGGTGATCCGGGTCGTGCCCATCACGCTCTGCCAGAAGGCTTCCCTGGTGAGCGAGCCCGACCACCAGGCGATGCCGAAGGAGCCGAGCACGCCCCAGGCGGCGCATTCGGTCGCCGTCGCCCAACCCAGCAGCAGCGACAGGAAGACCAGCGCGATCAACAGCATGCAGGGAATCAGGTTGGCGGATTCCCTGAGCTTCTCGCGCAGCGGCATCTTCGGCTCGGGCGGCGGCGCCTTGTCCGGATGCATGAGGTGCCAGACCGCGATGTAGCCGGAATAGAGCGCCATCACGAGCAGGCCGGGCAGGAAGCCGGCGAGGAAGACCTGGATGATCGAGACGTTGGCCGCCACCGCATAGACCACCATGGTGATCGATGGCGGGATCAGGATGCCGAGCGTGCCGGCGCCGGCGAGCGAGCCGAGGGCGAGCTTCTCGTTGTAGCCGCGCTTCTTCAACTCCGGCAGGGCGATCTTGGCGACGGTCGCGCAGGTCGCCGCCGACGAGCCGGAAACCGAGCCGAAGATGCCGCAGGCCAGCACGTTGACGTGCATCAGCCGGCCCGGGAGCCAGTTCAGCCAGGGGGCGAGGCCGCGGAACATCTCTTCCGAAAGCCGGGTGCGGTAGAGGATCTCGCCCATCCAGATGAAGAGCGGCAGGGCGGCGAGCGTCCAGGAGGCGCTGTTGCCCCAGATGGTCGTGGCGAGCACGGAGCCGGCCGGGATGCCGCCGGCGACGAACTGCATCGCCACCCAGCCGCAGGCCATCAGCGAGATCGCGATCCAGACGCCGCCGGCCAGCAGCACCGCCAGCAGGCCGAGCAGCAGCGCGGAGATTTCGATCATGGACATGGCTCAGACCCCGCTCTGCATGGCGCGCTCGACGATCTCCTCGTCGGATTGCGGGGGAGGCTTCTCGTAGCGCGGTTCGTTACCGCGCAGCACGACATGGATGAACTCGTCGAGCATGGCGATGAACAGGATGACCAGCCCGCCCGAAAAACCGAGCTGCGGGATCCACATCGGCATGGCGACCACGCCGCCGGCGACGTCGTTGAAGGCATAGGACTGCCAGGTCATCACCGAGGCGTGCCAGGCGAAGAAGCCGGTGAAGCCGAGGCCGAGCACCAGGGAGAAAGTCTCGAACAGCCAGCGCTTGCGGCCCTTGAAGCGGTCGATCAAGAGGCCGACCCGGATCATCTCGCCGGATTTAAAGGTGTGGGCGAGGCCGAGAAAGGCCATCGCGGCCATGCACCAGGAGGTGAAGTCGTCGCCGGCGGGAATGTTGAAGCCGACCTCGCGGCCGAGCGAGAGCCCCATCATCAGAACGAGAATGGCGATCAGGAAGCAGCCGGCGGCGTAGCCGGCGAAGAGGTAGAGCTTGTCGAGCGCCGTGCGGATCATCTGGCGCTCCGCTGCGCCGGGACAGGCTGAGCCATGCGGACGGCGTCGAAGCGCCGGCGCTCTCCGGGCCAGAAGGTCAGGGCCGATCCCGTCATTGCTCTCTCCCTTGTCCCGGCCGGCCTGGCCCCTCAGCCATGTTCCGGTCACAATTGCGATCGTAGCCGCCGAATTCGACTTGTCAATTTTTCATCGACGATTTATCGATGAAATGTAATCCAAATCTCTGTCGTCACTTGGGAGGGTGCGATGACCGCGAGCCGTTGGGATTTCTGGATCGACCGTGGCGGCACCTTCACCGACGTGATCGGCCGTGATCTGCATGGCAAGCTTCATGCCAGGAAGCTGCTCTCGGAGAACCCCGGCGCCTATCGCGACGCAGCCGTGCAGGGCATTCGCGATCATCTCGGATTGAAGGCCGGCCAGCCGATCCCCGAGGCGCTGGTCGGCGAGGTCAGGATGGGCACCACGGTCGCGACCAACGCGCTGCTGGAGCGCAAGGGCGACCGCACGCTGCTCGTCACAACGAAGGGTTTTCGCGATGCGCTGCGCATCGGCTACCAGGCGCGGCCCGACATCTTCGCCAAGGAGATCATCAAGCCGGAGCAGCTCTACGAGGCGGTGGTCGAGGTCGATGAGCGGGTCCTGGCCGACGGGGCCGTCGAGCGGGCGCCCGACGAGACGGCGATCCGCGCGGCCCTGCAAGGGCAGTACGATGCCGGCTTCCGCGCCGTCGCCATCGTCTTCATGCACGCCTATCGCTATCCGGCGCATGAGCAGGTCGCGGCGCGTATCGCCCGCGAGATCGGCTTTCCCCAGGTTTCGGTCAGCCATGAGGTTTCGCCGCTGATCAAGCTCGTCGGGCGCGGCGACACCGCCGTCGTCGATGCCTATCTCTCGCCGATCCTCGGGCGCTATGTCGCGCAGGTCTCGGAAGAGCTCGACATCGCCCGCACCGGCGCGCGGCTGATGTTCATGATGTCTTCGGGCGGGCTCACCGCCGCCGAGCTCTTCCAGGGCAAGGATGCGATCCTGTCGGGACCGGCCGGCGGCGTCGTCGGCCTCGCCGAGACCGGTCGCTCGGCCGGCTTCGACAAGGTGATCGGCTTCGACATGGGCGGCACCTCGACCGACGTCGCCCATTTTGACGGCGAGTATGAGCGCGCCTTCGAGACCGAGGTCGCAGGGGTGCGCATGCGCGCGCCGATGATGCTGATCCATACGGTCGCCGCCGGTGGCGGCTCGATCCTGCATTTCGACGGCGCTCGCTTCCGCGTCGGCCCGGATTCCGCCGGCGCCAATCCGGGACCTGCGGCCTATCGCC
The DNA here is from genome assembly GCF_032464875.1 of Allobosea rubneri. Classification (NCBI taxonomy): domain Bacteria; kingdom Pseudomonadati; phylum Pseudomonadota; class Alphaproteobacteria; order Hyphomicrobiales; family Alloboseaceae; genus Allobosea; species Allobosea rubneri. Next base: position 33,994 of record NZ_JAWDID010000003.1, on the reverse strand, counting down.
GTGGCGGCCCGCTCGCCGTGACCGACGCGAACGTCATGGTCGGCAAGCTGATCCCCTCCTATTTCCCGGCGATCTTCGGCCCGAAGCAGGATGCGCCACTCGACGTCGAGACGGTGCGCACCAAGTTCGCGACGCTGGCAGCACAGGTCGGTGACGGCCGCTCGCCCGAGGAGGTCGCCGACGGCTTCATCCAGATCGCCGTTGCCAACATGGCCGAGGCGATCAAGAAGATCTCGGTGCAGCGCGGCTACGACATCACCCGCTATGCGCTGAACTCCTTCGGCGGCGCGGGCGGCCAGCATGCCTGTCTCGTCGCCGACGCGCTCGGCATCAAGACCGTGCTGCTGCACCCGTTCTCCGGCCTGCTCTCTGCCTATGGCATGGGCCTTGCCGAGATCCGGGCGACGCGAACGGCTGCGCTCGATGTTCCGCTCGATGGCGAGGCGAAGGCGGCGATCGCAACCATCGCCGAGCGGCTCGGCGCCGAGACGACGGCCGAGGTCGCAGGCCAGGGCGTGCCGGCCGGTGACATCGCCATCCATGTCCGCGCCCATATCCGCTATGCCGGCACCGACACCGCGATCGCGACTCCGTTCGGCAGCCGCGCCGAGATGCAGGAGGCCTTCCAGAACGCCCATCGCGCGCGCTTCGGCTTCATCGACGAGACCAAGGCGCTCGTCGTCGAGGCGGTCGAGGTCGAGGCGGTCGGAGGCGGCGCGAAGTTCGAGGAGCCGTCGGCCAGCGAAGCGGCCGGCGAGCCGGCTGTCGCCGAGCGTACCCGCCTGTTCTCGAAGGGGCAGTGGCATGACGCGGCGATCGTGCGGCGCGAGGCGCTGGCACGGGGACAATCGGTCGCCGGGCCGGCCATCATCATCGAGCCGAACCAGACCGTGGTGGTCGAAGAGGGCTGGAGCGCCAAGCTCACGGCCAAGAACCATCTCGTCCTCGTGCGCAGCAAGGCGCTGATCCAGCAGGCGGCGATCGGCACCAAAGCCGATCCAGTCATGCTCGAGATCTTCAACAACCTGTTCATGTCGATCGCCGAGCAGATGGGCGTGACGCTGCAGAACACCGCCTATTCCGTGAACATCAAGGAGCGGCTCGACTTCTCCTGCGCGGTCTTCGACCAGACCGGTGCGCTCGTCGCCAATGCGCCGCATATGCCCGTGCATCTCGGCTCGATGGACCGCTCGGTCGAGACGGTGATCTCGAACAACCCGGTGATCCGGCCGGGCGATGTCTACTGCCTGAACGCGCCCTATAATGGCGGCACGCACCTGCCGGATATCACGATCTGCACGCCGGTCTTCGACGCGCAGGACAAGGACATCCTGTTCTGGGTGGCGAGCCGCGGCCACCACGCCGATGTCGGCGGCACCGCACCGGGCTCGATGTCGCCGCTGGCGACGAACATCGAGGAAGAGGGCGTCTATATCGACAACTTCAAGATCGTCGATCAGGGACGCTTCTGCGAGGAGGAACTGGTCAAGCTCTTGACCGGGGCGCGCTACCCCGTGCGCAACGTCGTCCAGAACGTCAACGACCTGAAGGCGCAGATCGCCGCCAACGAAAAGGGCGTGGCGGAGCTGAAGAAGATGATCCGCTCCTTCGGCCTCGACGTGGTGCAGGCCTATATGGGCCATGTCCAGGACAATGCCGCCGAAAGCGTCGCGCGGCTGCTCGCCAAGCTCCACGATTGCGAGTTCACCTATCCGATGGACCAGGGCTGCGCGATCAAGGTGAAGATCACCGTCGACCGCGAGAAGCGCGAGGCGACGGTCGACTTCACCGGCACCTCCCCGCAGCGCGAGGACAATTTCAACGCCCCGGCGCCGGTCACCCGCGCCGCCGTGCTCTATGTCTTCCGCGTCATGGTCGACGATGCGATCCCGATGAATGCCGGCTGCCTGCGGCCGATCAAGGTGATCGTGCCGGAAGGTTCGATGCTGGCGCCGCGCTATCCGGCCGCCGTGGTCGCCGGCAATGTCGAGGTTTCGCAGGCGGTGACGAACACGCTGTTCGGTGCGCTGAAGGCGATGTCGTGCTCGCAGGGCACGATGAACAACCTGACCTTCGGCAACGATCAGTACCAGTATTACGAGACGATCTGCTCGGGCTCGCCGGCCGGGCCGGGCTTCAACGGCACGTCGGGTGTGCATGTCCACATGACGAATTCGCGCCTGACCGATCCGGAGATCCTGGAGACGCGCTTCCCGGTCGTGCTCGAGGATTTCCACATCCGCGCCGGCTCGGGCGGCAAGGGCGAATGGAATGCCGGCGACGGCACCAGCCGCACCATCCGTTTCCGCAAGAGCATGGACTGCGCCATCCTCGCCTCGCATCGCAAGGTCAGGCCGTTCGGCATGAAGGGCGGCGAGCCCGGCGAGCTCGGGCGGACGCTGGTGCGCCGGCTTTCGGGCGAGGTCGAGGAGCTGAAGCCCTCGGACCAGACCTTCCTGCAGGCCGGCGAGGCCGTGACGGTGCTGACGCCGACGGCGGGGGGGTATGGAAAGCGCAAGGGCTGAGACATAGCTCTTCGCCTGTCGTCACTGCGAGTGCGGCGAAGCAATCCGGGATTGCGCTTTGTCCCCTTGGATTGCCTCGCCAGCTGAAGTCTCCTCGCAAGGACGCCTGCGCCAAGGAGACCTGAGCATGTCGCAGACCTGGATGATCACCGGCGCCAATCGCGGCATCGGCCTCGCGCTGACGATGGAGTTACTGCGACGGGGCGATCATGTGATCGCCGCCGCGCGCGATCCCTGGGGCGGGGCGCTGGCCGAGCTCGCGGGCGTGCATGTCGGGGAATTGACCCCCCTCGAGCTCGACGTGACCTCAGACGAGAGCGTCGCCGCTGCCAAGCGGGCGCTCGCCGGGCGGCCGCTCGACGTCCTCGTCAACAATGCCGGGCTCTATGGCCCACGCGACCGCCAATCGGCCTTCGAGATGGATTTCGACGCCTGGCGCGAGGTCTTCGAGGTCAATGTCTATGCGCCGTTGCGGGTGGCGCAGGCCTTCCTGCCTAATATCGAGGCCGGCAGTGGGCGAAAGATCGCGACGATCTCCAGCCGGATGGGCTCGCTCGGCGGCAACCCGTCCGGTGCCATCGCCTATCGATCCTCGAAGACCGCGGTGAACATGGTGATGGTCGCCTTCGGCAATGCGGTGCGCGCGAGCGAGATCGCGGTGCTGCTGTTCCATCCCGGCTGGGTGCAGACCGACATGGGCGGCGGCGGGGCCGATATCCCGGCGACCGAGAGCGCCGCCGGACTGATCGAGACCATCGACGCCTCCGGCATGGCCGAGACCAACAGCTTCCGAACCTGGAAGGGCGAGACGATCCCCTGGTAGGCGGTGCCGCTGGATCTCAGTTGCCGCGGGTCGAGGCGAGCCAGAGCCCGCCGCCGATCAGGAAGCCGCCGCTGAACCTGGAGAGCAGGCGCACGCGCCGCTGCGACAGGAAGCGGCCGGCCCGGCCGGAGAGCACGGCATAGGCGCCGTCGCTGACCGCCGCGAACAGCATCGTAGTCGCGCCCATGATCGCGATCTGTGTGGCGTAGTCGCGCGTCGGATCGAGGAATTGCGGGAAGAAGGCGCCGAAGAAGAGCAGGGTCTTCGGGTTGCTCAGCGCGACCAGCAAGCCCTGCAGGAAGAAGCCGCCGCGCGGCGGGCGCGCTTCGGCCGCACCTTCGGCGGCCTCGCCGGCGCTGCGGTACATCTTCCATCCCAGCCAGATCAGATAAGCGGCGCCCGCGAGCCGCACCCAATCGAACCAGTGGCCCATCGCTGCGATCACCGAGCTGAGGCCGATGCCGACGATCGCTATCATGATGGCGAGGCCGGCCTGCGTTCCTGCCATGTTGAGAAGCCCGGCGCGGCTACCATGCCTGAGACTGTTGGCGATGATCAGCGTCACGGTCGGCCCGGGCACGATGATGATGACCAGGCAGGCGAGGAGATAGGCGGCGAAGAGTTCGAGTGACATGGGTGAAGCCTCCCGAGGCTTGGCGGCCGCCTTGGAGGCGACGCTCCATTCCTCGCCTGTTTGCGGAAGCCTGTCGAGAGAGGGGAGAAGACGCGTGGCGAGCACCGGGTTTCACGTCGTCCCGCTGACGCCGGAGCTCTGGCCGGCGCTGGAGGAACTCTTCGGGCCGCAGGGGCCGTGCTATGGCTGCTGGTGCAATCATTTCCGCATGGCGCCGAAGCTGCGCAAGCCCTTGCTCGGCGAGGGCGCGCGGCAATTGTTCGAACAGCGCGTCAAGCAGGGGCCGCCGCCCGGCGTGCTCGCCTTCCTTGGCGATGTCCCTGTCGGCTGGCTGCAGATCGGCCCGCGCGCGCATGTGCCCGAATGGAACAACCCGCGCCGTGCCTCGACGCCGCTACCCGATGCGCCGGCGCAGGACGAGCGCAACTGGGCGGCCTCCTGCTTCTTCGTACGCAAGGGTTTTCGCAGCCAGGGCGTCACCGGCGCGTTGCTCGACGGCGGCATCGACTTTGCGCGCCGCAGCGGCGCCCGGCTGCTCGAAGCCGCGCCGATGGCGAACGATACGAAGCGCAGTGGCGAGGGGCTCTATGTCGGGCCCGAAAGCGTGTTCCGGCGCGCCGGTTTCGCGGAGGTCGCGCGCCATAAGGAGGGGCGACCGCTGATGCGGCTCGTGCTCTAGCCAAGCTCTCCTCTGGTCGGCGCCGATGGACCTTGCCGGGGCGCTCGCCTAATTCTGGCTCGTTTCCAATCCTGCGAGGAGCCGCCCATGATCCGCATCACGCTTGCCGGCTGCACCGGCTGGGTCGGCATGGCGCTCGTCGCCGCGATCATGGCTGCGCCCGATCTCGAACTGGTCGCGGGCGTCTCGCGCCAGGCGGCCGGGCGCGACCTCGGCGAGGCTGCGGAGCTTCCGGCGAACGGACTGCCGGTCTTCGCGACGGTCGCGGAGGCGCTTAGCGTGCCGAGCGACGTGCTGATCGACTACACCAAGCCGGACAGCGTGAAGGGCAATGTGCTCGCCGCCATCGCGGCGGGGCGGCATGTCGTGGTCGGCGCTTCCGGCATGTCCGGCGAGGACTATGCCGAGATCGCCGAAGCGGCGGAGAATGCCGGCGTCGGCGTGCTCGCCGCCGGGAACTTCTCGATCACCGCCACCCTGCTGCGGCGCTTCGCCCGCGAGGCGGTGAAATACGTGCCGGATGTCGAGATCATCGACTATGCCTCGCCTTCCAAGCCCGATACGCCTTCCGGCACGGGGCGAGAGCTCGCTGAGACGCTCGCCGCCGAGCGCATGGCCGGGACCTCGCTGCCGGTTTCCGAACTCGGAGGCGTGCGCGAGACGCGCGGCGGGGCGATCGGTGCACCGCATCCGGTGCAGGTGCATTCGCTGCGCATGCCAGGCTTCGTGCTCTCCTGCGAGGCGGTGTTCGGCCTCGCCGATGAGCGGCTGGTGATCAGGCATGATGCGGGCACCTCGGCCGCGCCCTATGTCGGCGGCACCTTGCTGGCGGCGCGTCGTGTCGGCGAGCAAATCGGCCTGCGCCGTGGGCTCGACAGCCTGATGGTATGAACTGCCACTAATCCCGTCGATTTTAGAAAAATATCGTTCTTTCAAATACTTAGCTGGCTTCATTAAGGATCTGTTCGTTCGCAGCTGGGAGAAGAGCCGCGTTGGGCATGACGGTGAGGCGGGATGCGGCGGTTCGGTTTGACGGCGAAGATCACCTTGCTCTTCGCCCTGTTCGGAATCGCGGCGGCCCTGGGGCTGGCGAGCGCGCTGGGCGGCCTCGCTTCGGTGCATCAGATCGATCGCGAAGCCTTCAGCGGCCTCCAGCTCGCCAACCGCGCCTCGCTGCTGTCGAGCCGGGTGGCGCAGGCCTCCCTGCTGAGCCGGTTCGATGACGGCGCCGGCCCGAAGCAGGTCGAGGAGGCGATCGATGGGCTCGACGCGGCCGTCGAGCTGGTCGATGCCGCCCGCGCCAGCCTGATTTCGGCCCTGCCGCCTGCGCTGCTGCAGGCCCATCCGACGCTCGATGCGCGCATCCGGACCTTCATCGACTTCCAGCGCGATATCGTCGACATCGGTCGTCGCGTCTCGGCCAAGGCTGCGCTGATCGAGGCGACGGCGGACGCGGCGAGGGACAATGTCCGCGAGATCATCAGCGTCACCGCAACGATCCGCGACGATCTCGACCGGCAGGCGGGGCAGGCGGCCTCGCGCGCCGAGGCGCTGGCACAGCAGGTCAGGCAGCGGGTGATCCTGATCGCCGTCGGCCTGCTGCTCGGCGGCGGGGCGCTCGCCATCGCCCTGCTGCGCGCGCATCTGACCCGGCCGCTGCGCGAGCTGATGGCGGCGATCGAGGCGACCATGGCCAGCGACGAGACATCGAAGTGCCGCATCGGCGCCGGCGCGACGAGATCGGCGAGCTCGCCCGCACGGTGCGGACGCTGAGCGAGGCGCGCGCCACGCTGGTGACGCGCGATGCCGAGGCGGAGCAGGCGCAGGCGCATCAGGCGCGCCGCACCGAGGAACTGCACCGCATCGCCGAGGAGTTCGAGACACGGATCGGCAGTCTGCTCGCCGACATTGCCGGGTTGAGCGAGGGCCTGCGTGCGGCACTCGGCGATTCCGCTGTCCAGGCCGAGCAGATCTCGCAGAGCGGCGGCGCCGCCGCAGGGGCGGTGATCGACGCGGCTGAGGAGGCGAACCGGATCTCGGACGCTGCCCTGCGGCTCGAGGATGTGGTCGAGCAGATCAACCACGAGGTCCGGCGCGTCTCGCAGACCGCGACCGAAGCGACGCGCGACGCTGCCGGCACGGCGAGCCTGGTCGGCCGACTGACCGACAATGCCGGGCAGATCCGCGATGTCGTCGCGCTGATCGAGGCGATCGCACGCCAGACGAACCTCCTGGCGCTGAACGCCACGATTGAGGCGGCACGGGCCGGCGCGCATGGCCGGGGCTTTGCCGTGGTGGCGGGCGAGGTCAAGGCGCTGGCGGCGCAGACGGCGGACGCCACTGCCCAGGTTGCGGCGCGCATCGCGGCGGTCGACGAGGCCCTGTCCCAGGCGGCGACCGCGATTTCCGGCATCGTCACGCGCGTCGGAGCCGTCGAGCAGACCAGCACCGAGATTTCCAGCATGGTCGCCTCGCATAGCGGCCTGCTGCAGAATCTCGGCGAGACCATCGCCCGCATCTCGGAGGTGACGCGCGCCGGCGTCGAGGCGATGACGACGATCGTCGAGGCCAATTCGCTCAGCGTGAGCCGCGCCGAGCAGGGCGCGAGCGGCGCAAAACGGCTGGACGAGCGCATCGGCTCGCTTCAGGTCGAGGCGAACCAGTTCGCGCGGCGCCTGCGCTCTGCGTGATCGGCACTTGCCGTAAAGCTGCGACTCGCGGCCATTGGGCGCCATGCCCGCAACAGAACGCTTCCCACGATGAACTGGTCGCCGCAGCAGGACGACGCGCTCCGCGCCGTCGCCGACTGGCTGAAGGGCGGCTCGCCGCAGCTCTTCCGCCTGTTCGGCTATGCCGGCACCGGCAAGACGACGCTCGCCCGGCATATCGCCGAGGATGTCGACGGCACGGTCGTCTTCGCCGCCTTCACCGGCAAGGCGGCCCTCGTGCTGCGCAACAAGGGCTGCGAGGGCGCGCAGACCATCCACTCACTGATCTATCGCTCGCGCGGGGTCGACGAGGAGAGTCCGACCTTCGTGCTCAATCGCGAGAGCGTCGCGGCCAAGGCCAAGCTGATCATCATCGACGAATGCTCGATGGTCGACGAGGAACTCGGCCGAGACCTGCTCTCCTTCGGCACGAAGGTGCTGGTGCTCGGCGATCCCGCGCAGTTGCCGCCGGTCAAGGGCGGCGGCTTCTTCACGGAGCATGAGCCGGACATTATGCTGACCGAGGTGCACCGCCAGGCGGCCGACAACCCGATCGTGCGGATGTCGATGATCGTGCGCGAGGGCGGGCGGCTCGAGGTCGGAGAATACGGCGAGAGCCGGGTGATCCGGCGCGATCAGATCACGCCCGAGATCGTGCTCTCGGCCGGGCAGGTGCTGGTCGGCCTGAACAAGACGCGTCGGGGCTACAATGCCCGGATGCGGCAGCTGATGGGGCACAGCTCGAACGTGCCTGTCGTGGGCGAGAAGCTGGTCTGCCTGCGCAACGACAAGAGCAAGGGGCTGCTCAATGGCGGTGCCTGGATCGTGCAGGAGTTGAAGACCTCGAAGAAGGGTCTCGTCACCATGCGGGTGACGCCGGAGGACGATACCGGCGGCAAGCCGGTCAAAGTCTCAGTGCTGCCGAACTTCTTCGACGGTACCGAGGAAGAGGTGCCCTGGGAGCTGAGGCGCCACACCGACGAATTCACCTTCGGCTACGCGCTCACGGTGCACAAGGCGCAGGGCTCGCAATGGGACGATGTCGTGCTGTTCGACGAGGCCTACGCCTTCCGCGAGCACCGGGCGCGCTGGCTCTATACCGGGCTGACGCGCGCGGCCGAGACGATCACGGTGGTGGTGTAGCGGCTGGTGCGTTCAAGTGCGGCCGGCGTCGCCCTCCTGCCGCCGCAGCGCCTTCAGCCGGCTGATCAGATGGCGGGCGCCCATCAGGATGTGCTGTTCCAGATGCTCCGTCGCGCGTGCGACGTCGCCCTGCCGGCAGAGGTCGAGTAGGATGCGGTGCTCGCGGTTCATCTTCTCGCGCGAGCCGGTCAGCCTGATCGGCAGCGGAAAATGCCGATAGGCGTTGAGATAGAGCTTGCGGACCAGCGCCAGGGTCTGGGGGCGGTTGGCCGGCGCGTAGAGCGTCGCGTGAAAATCCCAGTTGAGGTTCGACCAGTTCTCGTCGCGCCGGTCTTCGACCATCTGGGCGAATAGCGCCTCGGCCTTCTGGTAGTGCTGCTCGGAGAGCAGCGGCATCGACTGTTCCAGCAGCCAGGTCTCGAGCCGGGCCCGGATCTCGTAGACCTCCTCGAGATCGTCGATCGACAGGCTGGAGACGACCGCGCCCTTGTGGGATTGCATGGTCACCAGCCCTTCGGCCTCGAGCTGGTGCAGCGCCTCGCGGATCGGAACGCGGCTGACGCCGAACTCGGCCGCCAGCTTCTCCTGCCGCAGCAGCGACGCCTCCGGCAGGGCCCCGGACAGGATCTGCTCGCGCAACAGGTCGACGACCCGGCCGGTGGTCGTGACGCGATGCAGCGTCATGGTCTTCTCAGGGCTGGTCGCTGTTGTCATCGCCTGATTTCTGGATTCCCCGCCTCTGCGGCTCACCCTGTTCCTGCCGCAAAACCGGCCATCATTCAATCCGATGGCCCGGCGGAGGCAACCTTCCTGATATTATTGGATCCGATCATCGATCGATCATTACCCACGATGGGCCATGATTTGGCCATTCACAGCCCGTTGCGGATGAGGTCAGCTTCCATTAGAGAAAAATTGGATTCAATATTCAAAGCATTCGGAAGGCGCCTGCGATGATCGCGATCAGCAACAATGAGGGGGCCAGCGGCATCGGCGCGACGGCGCACAAGCTCCTCGGCGGTGCCGGGGCGCTGGACGCGATCGAGGCCGGGGTGCGGCTGGTCGAGGCCGATGAGAGCGTCCGGACGGTCGGGCGCGGCGGCTGGCCGAACCTGCTCGGCGAGGTCGAGCTCGACGCCTCCGTGATGGACGGCTCGACCCTGCGGACCGGCTCGATCGGGGCGCTGAGCGGCTATCTGCACCCGATCAGCATCGCGCGGCAGGTGCTGGAGCGGCTGCCGCATGAGCTCCTGGTCGGGGAGGGGGCACGGCGCTTCGCCGCCGAGATCGGCGCCGAGGCCGGCGATCTCCTGATGCCGCATGCCCGCACGGCCTGGGCGCGCTGGTTCGCGGAGGAGGTCGACGAGGCGCAGCGCGCCGCCTGGCCCGACGTGCCGATGGCCGAGCTCTGCAAGCAGGCGATCGACCCCGAGATCGGCCGCGACACCACCGTCTTCCTGGCGCAGGACATGGCCGGGAACATCGGAGCCGGGACGAGTACCTCCGGCTGGGGCTGGAAATATCCCGGCCGCCTCGGCGACAGCCCGATCATCGGCGCCGGTTCCTATGCCGATACCCGCTACGGTGCCTGCGCCTGCACCGGCGTCGGCGAGATGAGCATCCGGGCCGGCACCTCCCGCGCGGTGGTGCTCTACATGAAGATGGGCATGAGCGTGGAGGAGGCGGTCCACGAGGCCGTCGCGGACATGCGCAGCCTGAAGGGCGGCCTGATCGGGCGAGTGACGATCCATGCCATCGACACCGCCGGCGGCCACAAGGTCGTCGCCGTCAACGGCCTGCCGGAGAACCATTACTGGCTCTGGCGGGAGGGCGAGGCCGAGCCTGCCAGCCATCCAGCCGAAATCATCGCGGTCAGCGAGGATGCCGCGCCCAAGCCGACCGCCCATCGCCGCTATGAGCGCATGGGTCTCTGAAAGCCGAGTTCGGCTCGACCACGATCAACCGCAGGAGGAGGAAGCTCGATGACCCGGATTGGAAGGACCGCGCTGCTGGCGCTGGCTGGCTCGCTGCTGATCAGCAGCGGCGCCCTGGCGCAGACGACGCTGGCGAAGGTCAAGGAGCGCGGCCAGTTGCTCTGCGGCACCAGCACCGGCATCGCCGGATTCAGCCTCGCCGACGGGCAGGGCAACTGGTCTGGGCTCGACGTCGATGTCTGCCGGGCCTTGGCGGCGGCGATCTTCGACGATCCGAACAAGGTCAACTTCATTCCGCTCGCCAGCAAGGACCGGCTGGTCGCGCTGCAGAGCGGCGAGATCGACGTGCTGCCGCGGACCACGACCTGGACGCTCAGCCGCGACGCAGGCCAGGGCCTCGATTTCACGGCGGTGAATTACTATGACGGCCAGGGTTTCCAGCTGCGCAAGAAGGCCGGCATCAAGTCGGTCAAGGAGCTGGACGGCGCCTCGATCTGCACCGTGCAGGGCACCACGAACGAGCTGAACCTCGCCGACCATCCTGCTCCCGGAGGTGATCTCGAAGGAGCCGATCGGCCCCTATGTCCGCCAGGGCGACGACCAGTGGTTCGACATCGTGCGCTGGACCGTCTTCGCGATGATCAATGCCGAGGAGTTCGGCGTGACCTCCGCCAATGTCGGGGAGATGCTGAAATCCGACAATCCGGAGATCCAGCGCCTGCTCGGCGTCGGCACGAAGCTCGGCGAAGGGCTAGGGCTGACGGCCGACTGGGCGGCCAGGATCGTCCGCCATGTCGGCAATTACGGCGAATCCTATGAGCGCAATCTCGGCTCCGGCAGCCGCATCAACCTGCCGCGCGGCCTGAACAATCTCTGGTCGAAGGGCGGCATCCAGTTCGCGCCGCCGATCCGCTGATCAGCGACGACCACCATCGCCCGGATGCGCTGCCGCTCCGGGCGTGGGCACACCAATAAGGCGAAGGCGGCGCTCATGGCGAGCACCGCCTTTCGCAGAACGACTGCCTGGTGGCTCTAGCGTGTACGCCGCGAGGCCAGGCCGGCCGGTGTCAGTGCGCCGACATCTTCATCATCACCAGGCCAGAGACGATGAGGCCGGCGGCGGCGAGACGCATCGGGGTTGCGGCCTCGCCGAGCACGAACACGCCGACGAGGAAGGCGCCGACCGCGCCGATGCCGGTCCAGATCGTGTAGGCGGTGCCGAGCGGCAGGCTGCGCATCGCAATCGCAAGCAGGGCGAAACTGCCGATCATGGTGACGATGGTGATGGCCGTCGGCGTGATCTTGGTGAAGCCGTCCGACTGCTTCATGAAAAACGCCCAGACGATTTCGAGTACGCCGGCGACGAGGAGGTAGACCCAGGCCATTTCTCTTCTCCCATGGAGACAGGCCGGGTCGTCCCGGCAAATCTGCCCATCATGGGGGAGGTCGTCCTCGCCTGTTTATGTTGCACTGCGGTAGCGGATTTTCAAGGCCGAACCCGCGGGTTCCGGAGAAATCGGCCCTCTTTCCGGCTGATTTCGCCCATTCCGCTGCCAGGGCTTGCGCTGTGGCTGTCTCACAGTCTCTGCGCCGTCGTCCCCTTGGCGATGATCGGGCCGGTCGGACGGCCGGTCGGCGAGCCGCTTGCCGGCTCCAGCGTGATCTCGAAGAGCTGGTCCTTGCCGAGCGGCAGGTTGTCGAGACGTAGCGGCGTGGTGCGGGCGCGGTCGATCAGGCCGACGGAGCGCGGGCCGACGGAGCGGTCCCAGAGCGTCCAGATCTCCAGAGCCTTGCCGGCGGGAACGTCGATCGATTGCAGCGGCAGCATCTCGACGCGGCCATCGGCATAGGTGTTCACCACGGCGGCGGCGATGCTGGTATCTGTCATCAGCACCGCGACCATCACCGGCTGGCGCCGTGCGCGGTCGAGTGCGCCGACGAGGCCGATCGCGAGCAGCAGGGTCGCGAGCGCTCCGGCGAAGGCGGCACCACGCCAGACGAACAGGCTGTTCCACCAATCGGCAAAGCGGCTGCGCGGCGTCGAAGCCGCACCGGCGGTCATGGGTGCCGCCGCGGCGCCTGTCACAAGGCCGGCGATCCCGGCCTCGATCCGGCTCCAGAGATCGGCGGGAGGGGCAATCGGCGTCGCCGTCGCGTCGACCTCGGCGAGATGGCCGCGCCAGGATTCAACAGCGCCCGCGAAGTCGGGGTCGTCGGCTTGGCGGCGCTCGGCGGCGGCGAACTCGGCGCCTTCGATCAGGCCCAGCACATATTCGCCGGCCAGTGCATCGCGTTCGGCAGGGGGAAGGGGAGCTTCGGCGGAGGCGCTCATCCGAGGCACTCCTTGAGCGAGATCAGCGAGCGACGGATCCAGGATTTCACCGTGCCCATTGGCATTTTCAGGCGGTCGGCGATTTCGCCATGAGTCAGCCCCTGGACGAAGGCGAGCAGGACGAGGCTGCGCTTTTGCGGGGGCAGGGTCTCCAGGCAGGCGCGGAGCGCGCTGGCGTCCGAGAGCTTTGACATCACCGTTTCCGGATCGTCCTCCTCGCTCGGTGTTTCCTCGGCGAGCGGGGCGTCGCGCGTCTCGGTCCGCCTTTCGTCGCGCAGGATCGAGAGCGAGCGGTTGCGCAGGATCGCGTAGATCCAGGTCAGGCCGGCGCCGCGTTCGGGGTCGAAGCGGGCGGCGTGGCGCCAGATCAGCACGAAAGCGTCCTGCACGGCTTCCTCCGCCAGAGCGCGGCGCTTCAGCAGACGTTGCGCCACCCCCAGCATACGCGCCGACTCGGCGTCGTAGATGCGCCGCAACGCCGATTTGTCGCCGGAGGCACAGGCCAGCAACGCCTGCTCAATCTCGCCCATCCCGCGCGCTGGCACGGCGCCCGTCGCCATCCTCGTCTCCTCGTCGGCGGCGCGGACCGTCGGGCGCGCGCCAGTGCGATTCTACACGGCAATCCGGCCTCCGGATGCAGCCCGGGCTTTTATTTCTTGCGGCGCATCCGCCGGAGCACGCTGGCGCTACCCCTCCTGACGGGCACGCTCAGGCGGCTTCGTCCAGGCATCGAGACCCGATGCGAACCGGAGGAAAGACCATGCGCCACACCCGAGCCCTGCTTCTCACCTCGACCGTTCTCGCAGCGGCCTTCGCGCCGCTGGCGGTGCAGGCCGCCATGCTCGCTGCTCTATCCGGCGACGACACGCTGACGATGATCGACACCACGACCCAGAAGGCCGGCAAGTCGATCAAGGTGACCGGCATCAACGGCAAGATCGCCGGTATCGATGTCCGCCCCGCCGACGGCATGCTCTATGCGCTGGCGACGGACGGGACGATCTACACGGTCGACAAGGCCGGCAAGGCGACGATGAAGTCGAAGATGGACACGGTGCTGGCCGCCAGCGCGATGGCGACGGTCGACTTCAATCCTGCGGCCGACCGGCTGCGCGTGATCGGCTCGGACGGCACCAATCTTCGGGTCAATGTCGAGGACGGCAAGACCACTGTCGACGGCAAGCTGAAATTCGCCGAGACCGACATGCACAAGGGCGAAGCGCCGATGGTGGTCGCCGGCGCCTACAGCAATTCGGTCAAGGGGACCAAGGAGACGGCGCTCTACGACATCGATGGCAAGATCGGCGGACTGCTCAAGCAGGCACCGCCGAATGACGGCGTGCTCGGCGCGATCGGCAAGCTCGGCGTTGCCGCAAAATCGGTCGCCTTTGACATCGAAACCGCCTCCGACGGCAGCAATACCGGTTGGCTGCTGGCCGATGGCGCCCTGCACAAGGTCGATCTTTCGACGGGCAAGGCGGCGATGGTGGGCAAGGTCAGCGGCCTCGACGGCACGGTGCGCGATATTGCAGCGCTGCCGGCGATGTGAGCGCTAGGGCCGGATCCGATCAGATTGAATCCATTTGATCGGAACGGGCTCTGGGGGGCAGAAGCGGAAAGGGCCGCCGCCTCGCGAAAGACGGCGGCCCTTTCTCAAGGGGAGCCTGCCCGGCGGCCCAATGCCCGGATCACGCCCAGGCGCGGGCCTTGAGCTTCTCTTCATAGGCGTCGATCTTCGTCGCCTTTTCCATGGTCAGGCCGATATCGTCGAGGCCGTTGAGCAGGCAGTGCTTGCGGAACGGGTCGATCTCGAAGGTCACGGTGCCGCCATCGGGGCCCTTGATGGTCTGGGTCTCAAGATCGATGGTCAGCGTCGCATTGGAGCCGCGATCGGCGTCGTCGAACAGCTTGTCGAGGTCCTCCTGCGAGACCTTGATCGGCAGGATGCCGTTCTTGAAGCAGTTGTTGTAGAAGATGTCGGCGAAGCTGGTGGAGATCACGCAGCGGATGCCGAAGTCGAGCAGGGCCCAGGGGGCGTGTTCGCGCGACGAGCCGCAGCCGAAATTGTCGCCGGCGACAAGGATCTCCGACTTGCGATAGGCCGGCTGGTTGAGAACGAAGTCCGGGTTCTCGGAGCCGTCCTCCTTGTAGCGCATCTCCGAGAACAGCGCGGTGCCGAGGCCGGTGCGCTTGATCGTCTTCAGATACTGCTTGGGGATGATCATGTCGGTGTCGACATTGATCACCTTCAGCGGGGCAGGGGTCGAGGTCAGGGTGGTGAAGGGCTGCATGGGCTTTGTCTCCTGAATGCTGTGGGGAAGGCGGCTTGCGGCGGCAGGTCAGCCGGCCGCCCGCTCGATCGCTTCCATGTCGTCGTCGTCGAAGCCGAAATGGTGGCCGATCTCGTGCACCAGGACATGGGTCACGATCGCCCCCAGGCTCTCGTCATGCTCCGCCCAGTAATCGAGGATCGGGCGGCGGTAGAGATGGATGGTGTTGGGCATCTGCCCTGTCTGCGGCGCATAGCCCTGCTGCGGCAGGCCGACGCCGGAGAACAGGCCGAGCAGGTCGAACGGGCTCTCCGCCTCGAGCTCCTTCAGGACATCGTCCTCGGGAAACTCGGTGACGTTGATGATCAGGTCGGCGCAGAGCTTGCGGAAATCCTCGGGCAGGCGGTCATACGCCGCCTGCGCAAGGATCTCGAACTCGGCGCCGGACGGTGCGCGCACGCCGTCCCAGTCGAGGCCTTGCGAGCTTTCCGCCGGGGCGGATGCCTTGATCGAGGGAACGCTTGCCATCACCAGATCTTCAATTGGTATCCGAGCCACCAGGACAGGCCGATGAAGGCGATCAGGGAGAGCCCGCGGCCGATACGACGGCCCCAGAGCTCGATCTTGTCGCCTTCCGGCGCGTCCTTGCCGGAGAAGTGGTCGGCGGCGCGGCCCATGGACGAACCGAGGAAGCTCTCGGATTCGCGCTTGACGCGATCCAGGGCTTCCTTGGCCTCGCCGGCGCGGGCGGCTTCGCGGGGATCGGTGCTCATGACGTCCTCCCGCGACCGCTTCGCGCCTCAGCCCAGCGTGCGCACGTCGACGAAATGGCCGGCCAGCGCCGCCGCCGCCGCCATGGCGGGGGAGACGAGGTGGGTGCGGCCGCGATAGCCTTGCCGGCCCTCGAAATTGCGGTTCGAGGTCGACGCGGCGCGCTGGCCGGGCTTGAGCTGGTCGGGGTTCATGCCGAGGCACATCGAGCAGCCCGGCTCGCGCCACTCGAAGCCGGCGGCGATCAGGATCTTGTCGATGCCTTCGGCCTCGGCCTGCTGCTTCACCAGGCCCGAGCCCGGCACCACCATGGCGTAGTCCAGGCTCGCATGGATCTTCTTGCCCTCGACGATCTTGGCGACGGCGCGCAGATCCTCGATCCGGCCATTGGTGCAGGAGCCGATCCAGATCACGTCGAGCGGGATCTCGGTCATCTTGGTGCCGGCGGTCAGGCCCATATATTCGAGCGCCCGCTTCTTCGAGGCGCGCTTGACTTCGTCGGCGATCTGCTCGGGATCGGGCACGTTGCCGGCGACCGAGATCACGTCCTCGGGGCTGGTGCCCCAGGAGACGATCGGCGGCAGGTTGTTGGCGTCGAGCTTGACGATGCGGTCGAAATGCGCGCCCTCGTCGGTGCGCAGCGTCTCCCAGTAGCGCACGGCCTCGTCCCAGGCGGCGCCCTGCGGCGCCCGTGGCCGGCCCTTGAGATAGGCGAAGGCCTTCTCGTCGGGGGCGACCATGCCGGCGCGCGCGCCGCCCTCGATCGCCATGTTGCAGACGGTCATCCGTCCTTCCATGGTGAGGGCGCGGATGGCGTCGCCGGCATATTCGATCACCGAGCCGGTGCCGCCGGCGGTGCCGATCTCGCCGATGATGGCGAGGGTGATGTCCTTGGCGGTGACGCCCTTGGCCAGGGTGCCGTCCACCTGGACGAGCATGTTCTTGGCCTTCTTCTGGATCAGCGTCTGGGTCGCCAGCACATGCTCGACCTCGGAGGTGCCGATGCCGTGCGCCAGCGCGCCGAAGGCGCCATGCGTCGAGGTGTGGCTGTCGCCGCAGACGATGGTCGTGCCGGGCAGGGTGAAGCCCTGCTCGGGGCCGACGATGTGGACGATGCCCTGGCGGACGTCGAGCTCGTCAAAGTACTCGACGCCGAAATCCTTCGCGTTCTTGGCCAGCGCCTCGACCTGGATGCGGCTCTCTTCTTCGGCGATGCCGGCCTTGCGGTCGGTCGTCGGGATGTTGTGGTCGACGACGGCGAGCGTCTTGGTGGGAGCGTGGACCTTGCGGCCGGTCATACGCAGGCCCTCGAAGGCCTGCGGGCTGGTGACCTCATGGACGAGGTGCCGGTCGATGTAGAGCAGGCAGGTCCCGTCATCCTGGCGGTCGACGACGTGGTCCTCGAAAATCTTGTCGTAAAGCGTGGTCGGGGCTTTGGTCGCAGTCATTGGCTTCGTGCCTTCGGTATGGAAATCGAATTAAGCGGCCGGGCGGGCCGAGGCGCGTGCAGAGGGCCTGTCGCCGGCCGGACGGCCGGTCTCAGGCCCGGCTAAGGCCGGCTGCGAGCGAAGCGGTGAAGCGGCCGAAGAAGCGCCAGGGCAGGCGGGCGTGATCATGCAACGCGGCAAAGCCCTGCGTCGTCGGGAAGCGGCGCGGATTCAGCGTGCGGCGCATCACGCGCCGGCAACCGTCCTGAATGTGCGGCTTCTTGTTCATGGCGTGGTTCTATCAGTTCCAATCTGCGGCGGCAACGCGAAGCGCTCGCAGAGCGCCCTTGCGGCAGCCGCGCACTGGCTTGAAGCGAGCGTACCGGATGCGATCGCCCCGGCTTGCCTCGTTCACGCCCGAAAACTGCTTCCTCATGCGGGCGAACATGGTTTATCGGCTCCGCGGTGTTCCGCAGCGACAGGCTACGGGTCGGAAATGGCAGGATGACGAGATGGCGCGGTTCTTTCCCTTCATGCTGCTGGCGGTCGTCGCCTATGGCGTCGCGGTCGCCGCCATGGGTGTGCCGCTTTCGCAGGAGCTGCTTAATCTGCGGCTGCCTTCCGGTTCGGTCTTCACCCTGACGATGAGCGAACTCCTGCTCGCGATCTCGACGGTCGTGCTGTTCTTCGAGATCATGAACGCGACCAGCGCCAAGTCGAGCTCGATCTTCAATCACGGCCTCTCGCTGGTACTGTTCATCGCCTGCGGGCTGATCTTCCTGTTCGTGCCGGGCTTCGGCACCGGCACTTTCCTGATCATCACGCTGATGTCGCTGGTCGACGTCGTCGCCGGCTATTCGATCAGCATCCTGACGGCACGGCGCGACATGACCTTCGGCAATCAGGAGTAGGGTCCCGCTGGCCCACCGGCCCTCATCCTGAGGAGCGCCGGTAGGCGCGTCTCGAAGGATGATCCAGGAAATGCCGGAGCTTCCTGAAGCATCCTTCGAGACGGCCGCTGCGCGGCCTCCTCAGGATGAGGGCTGAAGAGGCTTCTAAAGCTCGCTGCGCAGCTCCCAGAGCTCGGGAAAGAAGGAGCGTTCCAGCGCCGTCCTCAGGAATTTCACGCCGCTCGAGCCGCCGGTGCCCGGCTTGAAGCCAATGATGCGCTCGACCGTCTTCATGTGGCGGAAGCGCCATTGCTGGAACTGGTCCTCGACATCGACGAGTTCCTCGGCGAGCTCGTAGAGGTCGAAATAGCGGTGGGTGTCGCGGTAGACCGTGAGCCAGGCCGCTCGGACTGCCGGGTTAGAGACATGCGGCTGGCGCCAGTCGCGCTCCAGGCATTCGGCCGGAATGGGCAGGCCGTGCCGCGCGAGCAGCCGCAAGGCCTCGTCATAGAGGCTCGGTGCCGCCAGCAGCGCTTCGAGATGGGCGTGATGCGCTTTGTGATGCTGGTGCATCGCCAGCATGCGCGGATCCTTGGCGCCGAGGCGGAATTCGAGGGCGCGGTACTGGTAGGACTGGAAGCCCGAGGATTGGCCGAGCGCGTCGCGAAAGGCGAGATAGTCGGCCGGCGTCATGGTCGAGAGCACGTCCCAGGCGCTGATCAGCTGTGCCTGGATGCGCGAGACCCGCGCCAGCGACTTGAAGGCCGGCTGCAATTCGTCATTGCGGAGCGCGGCAATGGCGCCGTCGAGTTCATGGGTCGCGAGCTTGAGCCAGAGTTCCTGGACCTGGTGGATGGTGATGAAGAGCAGTTCGTCGGGGGCGTCGCTCAGCGGCTTCTGCGCTGCGAGCAGGAGGTCGAGGCCGAGATAGGAGCCGTAGTCCATGCGGTCCTTGAAATCGGTCGTCATGCCGGGTTCGATCCGGCTGCCCGTGCTGCCTGTATTGCCTGCCATCACGGCCTCCTTGCCTGCGGTCCGGCGCCTTGACGCAAGGTGGCTACCGGATATTTTAAGTTTAAAGTATTTCGGCGGGCGAACAAGCTGCGGCGAGGTTGCGATGACGGTTTCCGGTGAGATTGCCGTGGGAGCGAAGACGGAGATCGGTGCGCCGCCCTTCGACCTGTCGGCGGAGTTCTCGCGCTTTCGCCAGAACTGGCCGGAGCGGCTGCATTTCGCGGCGCACAGCCATCATTTCTGGCCGGACGCGACGCGCGCAGCGCAATTGCGCTGCTGGGACGATGCGGCAAGGCTGGTCGACGGCAAATGGGAAGCGGTGCTCGGCCCGGCCTGGCAGCGCGTCGCGCAGGGCATCGCAAAGCACCTGAACCTGCCGGGCATCGACGGGCTTGTGCCGGCGAACAATACCCACGAGTTCGTCAACCGGCTGCTCTCCTGCCTGCCGCGCGAGCGCAAGGCCCGCATCCTGACCAGCGATGCCGAGTTCCATTCCTTCCGTCGGCAGGTGGAGCGGCTCGCCGAAGACGGGCTGGTCGAGCTCGTCTCGGTGCCGGCCGAGCCCTTTGCGACCTTGCCCGAGCGGCTGGTCGCAGCGGCAAGAGCCGATGCCGGCATCGACATGGTGTTCGTCAGCCAGGTCCATTTCAATTCCGGCTTCGCGCTGACGGATCTGGAGGCGCTGGTCGAGGGCATCTCGGCGCCCGGCCGCCTCGTCGTCATCGACGGCTATCACGGCTTCCTGGCGCGGCCGACCGATCTCTCCGCCGTTGCCGACAAGGCCTTCTACATCGCCGGCGGCTACAAATACGCGATGTCGGGCGAGGGCGCGTGCTTCATGCACTGCCCGCCGGGTTTCGGCATGCGGCCGCGCGACACGGGCTGGTATGCTTCCTTCGGTGCGCTGGCCGGCCCGCAGGGCGAGGTCGGCTATGCCGAGAATGGCTGGCGCTTCATGGGCGCGACCTTCGATCCTTCAGGCCTCTATCGGATGGGCGCGGTTCTCGACTGGCTCGACGGCCATGAACTCGACGCCGGCAGGATCCATGGCCATGCGCTGGCCCTGCAGGCGATCGTTGCCGACGGGCTGGCGCGGAGGCCTTGCGGCGTGCTCACGCCGGAAAACCTGGTCGTGCCGCTGAGCGAGCCGGCACGCGGCAATTTCCTGACCTTCCGCCATGCCGACGCGGCCCTCTGGCATGAGAAGCTAAGGCAGGCCGGCGTCACCGTCGACCTGCGCGGAGACCGGCTGCGCCTTGGCTTCGGGCTCTACCAGAATGCGGCTGACGTAGAGATGCTGCTAGGGCGGCTTGCGCGCCTTCCCTAGAGAAAATCGCCGGAAACCGCGACGAGTTTTCAACGGTTGCGTTTGTGAGCGTCTCGTTAACGCTCGCAACACGTGTCCGCCCTATGCTATGGCGCTCACCGCGCGCATCGGGAGGCATCGTGCCGGAACAAGACTTCAACCTCGCCTTGCCTTTCGCGCGGCAGACGGTTTTTTCCCCTGAGAGCGTCATGCTCGCGGTCGCCGGGCGCGAATATACCTATGGACAGCTAGGGCAGGAGGTCGCGCATCTCGCCGGCGCGCTGGTGCCCCGCCTGCGGTCGCGCCGGGTCGGCATCCTGGCGACACGCAGTCTCGAGGCCTATGTCGGCATCCTGGCCGCCTGCTGGGCCGGCGCCGCCTATGTGCCGCTCAACCTGAAATGGCCCGAGGAGCGGCTGGTCGCCCTGTTGCAGGCGCTGGAGCTCGATGCCCTCGTCGTCGACGAGAATGGCGCGGCGCTGCTGACGCCGGCGGTGCTGGAAGCGGCTCCGGATCTCGTCGTGCTGCCGGCCGGGCTGGCGAAGGAGGCGGCGCGGCCGGGCCAGGCGGTGATCGAGCGGACCGCGCTCGACACGGCGCCACTGCCGGGGCCTGCGCAGGTGCGGGCCGATGCGGTCGGCTACATCATCTTCACCTCGGGCACGACCGGCATGCCGAAAGGCGTGATGATCTCGGCCGGCTCGCTCGACCATTACATCGCCCAGAGCCGGTTCTGGACGCGCTACACCGCGGATGACCGGATCGGCGAGGCCTGTGACGTCACCTTCGACCTGACGGTCCATAATCTCTTCCTCTGCGTCGAAGCCGGCGCTTCGCTGCATGTCATGTCGCAGCTGGAGCTGATGGCGCCGGCCCGCTTCATTCGCAGCCATGAACTGACCGTCTGGATGTCGGTGCCGACCGTGATCGGCCTGATGCGCAAGAGCGGCGCCCTCAAGCCCGGCGTGTTTCCCAGCCTGCGCATGTCGATCTTCTGCGGCGAGCCGCTGCCGGTGGAGGCGGCGCAGGCCTGGGCGGCGGCGGCGCCGAACGGCCGCGTCGAGAACATCTATGGGCCGACCGAATGCACGGTGGTCTGCATGCGGCAGACGCTGACCGAGCCGCCGGTGGTGACGCCTTCGCGCGGCATCCTCGCGATCGGCGAGCCCTATCCGACCATGGCGGTGGCGATCCTCGACGAAAAGCAGCAGCCGGTTGCGCCGGGCATGCCGGGCGAGATCGCGCTCTGCGGGCCGCAGGTCGGGCTCGGCTATTTCGGCCAGCCCGAGCTGACCGCCGACCGCTTCCGCCTGCTCGACGGGCGGCGCTGGTACCTGACCGGCGATCTCGGCAGCTGCGATGCTGACGGCGTCTTCCATCATCTCGGACGTGTCGACAACCAGGTGAAGGTCAAGGGCAACCGGATCGAGCTCGAGGAGGTCGACATGCATCTGCGCCGCGCCGCCGGCAGCGAGCTCGTTGCCACCGTCGCCTGGCCGGTCGCCTATGGTTCCGCCGAAGGGCTGGTCAGCTTCGTCGCCGGCAGTGAGCGCGAGCCGGAGGCGATCCGCGAGGCGATGCTGGAGAGCCTGCCGCGCTACATGGTGCCGGGTGCGGTCCACCCGCTCGAAGCGCTACCGCAGAACGTCAACGGCAAGGTCGACCGGCGGGCGCTGGTGGCGTTGCTGGAAAGTGGCCGCATGGCCGAAGCCGCGACGGCGCCTGAAACCGTCGCCTGAAGGAGAGATATGTGACCAAGGTTTCGGCTGTCGCCATCGTCAGGGAGACCGTGCTCGCTATGCTGGCCGAGCGCGGCCATCGCGGCACCATCTCCGACCATGATTCGCTGTTCTTCAGCGGCAAGCTCGATTCGATGGCGGCGACGGAAGTACTGATGCTGCTCGAGCGCGAGATCGGTATCGATCTCGCGGATGCGGATTTCGACATCACCCAGCTCGACACGCTGGCGCAGATCGAGGCCCTGATCGGCGAGCACGCCTGACGCCGGCAGCGCTCAGATGCCGAAGAGATGGAGCAGGAAGTCGGTCCGCTCCGCCAGCCCGAGATGGCCGCTCTCATCGGCGAAGATCTGCACCACTGCGAAGAAGCTGATGACGACGAGCCGCGGCGTGACCTCGTAGCGCCAGAAGCCGTCCTCCGGTTTTGGCTTGCGCTTGCGCAGCTGCGAGAGGATCAGCGCCAGGGTCAGCAGGGCCGCGTAGAAGACATAGCTTTCGAAGCGCATGATGGCGCCGAGAAACCCATGCTCGGCCACGAGATGGACCTGCGAGATCACCGTGAAGAGCAGGTTGCCGACGAAGGCCGCGCAGAAGGTAGCGAAGGCGATGCGCAGGCGCGGGTGCGCCTTGAACCAGCGCGCAAAGGCCGGATAGAAGAAGAAATCCAGCAACAACTCTTTGAAATAGAAGAGGTATCGGTTCCAGAACTCGGCGATGCTGCGGGCGCTCAGCGGCCGCGCCGTGTTGCGGGGGATGCCGTAGCCGGCCATGCGGACGATCGCGACGAAGACATGGGCGAAGGCGGCGGTCGCCAGCACCGTCAGGATGAAGTTCTTGGCGACGATCAGCCAGCCGGCCGTCGCGGCCGGCGGCTCGCCCTGCGCCGTCATCGTCAGCGCCTCGTTCAGCGTCGGCCAGTCGGCGACATCGTAGAAGGTGGCGGAGAGCAGCGTGTGCAGCCCGGCGAGGATTGAGGCCCAGACGGCGAGCTTCAGTGCCCGCAGCCGGGTTGCGGCGAGCTCCGCTTTGGTCTTCGCCTCGAAGGTCGCGAGATAGGTCAGCGTCTTGAACGGAATCGATGGCCCACCCCAGAACGGGCGCATGAAGCCGAGATAGAACGGCAGGGGGCGTTCGATCCGGCCGCGCTGGTCGACGAAGGCATAGGACAGGAAGAAGAACGAAGCCGCGTAGATGACGATGAAGGTCCAGAGCGTCGCATAGGCCGGCGTCTCAGGCTCGAGCAGGCCGGTCGCGGCGATGCAGGCGGCGAGGACCGCGAACTGGGTCAGGACCGGCCGGCGGGCGAGCAGGCTGGCGCGATAGCGCCGCTGCAACCGCAAGGCGAGGCCGCAGAACAGCAGGAAGCCCATGGCGATCGGCGCCTGCCAGGCGAGATGCGGCAGCTCGACTAGTTCCGGCGTAGCCTCGCGCAGCTTCTCCGCGAAGTCCTGCTGCTGCTGGCTCCGGAACGGCCGGAGCACAATGTAGAGCAGCCCGGAAGCGGCCATGACGAGGAGGCGGCGAGCCGGGAACAGGGCGCAGCCGAGCAGGGTGAGACCCACCAGCGCCACGGCAGAGAGCGAGATCTGGAAGCTAAGCGCGAGCGCAGCGAAGAACGCCGCATGCAGCAGGATCATGCCGATCGGGGTTGCGACGAAGGCGAGCGCGGCTTCGTTTCGGTCGAGGCCGAGCCAGGCCCTATGCCAGGCCGGCTGCGCGAGCTTCAGGCGTGCGGCCGAAAAGGGGGCACATCGCGGTTGCCCGTCCGATGCGCCATCGCCATGTCTTGCCGTGTCCTGCACCAGCCGTCCCGCCCGCTCCAGACCTGTGCGGCGTTTAGACGGCTTTCCTCAAATTTCCGTTGCTCGGCGGCTGCAAAACGCAAAACGCGGCCCCGAGAGGCCGCGTTCCGGAAAACTTGCTGGTGGCAGCGCTTGCTTGCCGCCGTTCTTACTTCGCGCCGTTCTTGCCGTTCTTGGCCGGCTTGGCCTCGACGCGCTCGGCGATGCGGGCCGACTTGCCGCGACGATCGCGCAGGTAATACAGCTTGGCGCGGCGAACCTTGCCCTTGCGGACGACCTTGATGGAGTCGAGGTTCGGCGAATAAAGCGGGAAGACGCGCTCGACGCCCTCGCCATAGGAAATCTTGCGGACGGTGAAGCTCTCGTTGAGGCCGCCGCCATTGCGGGCGATGCAGACGCCTTCATAGGCCTGAACGCGGCTGCGCTCGCCTTCCTTGACCTTGACGTTGACCTGCACGGTGTCGCCGGGCTGGAAATGCGGGATTTCCTTGCCTTCGGCGAGCTTGGCGATCTGCTCCTGGTCGATCTGCTCGATGATGTTCATGGTTCTCTCCATGGCCGTTGTCGCGTGTGTTCACGCGGGCGTTACGGCGCGCTGTTTTCAGTTGAGAGCCGGGCCATACAGCAGCGCGACAGGTTTGTCGAGACGGTGCCGACGTCGCGGCCGAAATCGCCGAGGCGTATCGCGGGGCTTGCGCGTCAATAGCAGAATCGGCTGCGGTGAGCCATCGGCGAGGCGGCGACGAGGGCAAGGCGCGGTGGCGGATATCCTGACCTTTGCCTCCCTGTTCACCCTGCTCGTCGGGCTGGCGGCCGGCGTCGTCGGCGGGGTGGTCGGAACCGGCTCTTCGATCATGCTCCTGCCCGTGCTGGTCTGGTCCTTCGGGCCGAAGCAGGCGGTGCCGATCATGGCGGTCGCCGCGGTGATGGCGAATCTCGCGCGCGTGCTGGCCTGGTGGCGCGAGGTCGACTGGCGTGCCTTCCTGGCCTACGGCCTGCCTGGCATCCCGGCTGCGATGCTGGGCGCGAGCACGCTGCTGCGCCTGCCGCCGGCGCTGATCGATGTCGGGCTCGGCCTGTTCTTCCTCGCGATGATCCCCGGCCGGCGCTGGCTGGAGGCGAAGCGGATCAGGCTTTCGCTCTGGCAGCTCGGACTGGCGGGAGCCGCGATCGGCTTCCTGACCGGGCTCGTGCTCTCGACCGGGCCGCTCAGCATTCCCGCCTTCATGGCCTATGGGCTGACAAAGGGCGCGCTGCTCTCGACCGAGGCCGCGACTTCGCTGTTCATCTACATCACCAAGGTCGCGACCTTCCGCTCGCTGGGCGCGATGCCGCTTGCCATCCTGGCCAAGGGCCTGATCGTCGGCGCGTCGCTGATGGTCGGCACTTTCGCCGGCAAGGCGCTGGTGATGCGCATGGACCGGGCGACCTTCCAGCTCCTGCTCGACGGCATGATGCTGTTCTCCGGCCTGTTCCTGATCGCCGCCGCATTCCGCTGATCGTGGCGCGGCGTTGATCGCAGCGGGGCCTGCCGGCAAGCGCGCTTCCGACCGGCGGGCGGGGGCTGTATGGAAGGCGACAGCAAGTCGCCGGGAGTCATGCGCAATGTCGGAAAGCTCGATCAGGACCGTTCTCGTCACCGGCGCCGCGCGCGGCATCGGGCTGGCGACGGTCAAGCGATTCCTCGCCGACAACTGGCGCGTCGCGCTGCTCGACATCGACGCGCACGGCCTTGGCGAGGCGATGGCGGAACTCGATGCGCCGACGGTGACGCTGTCGCTGGTCTGCGACGTTGCCGACCCCGTCGGCGTGGCTGCCGCGGTCGATGAGGCGGTCGAGCGCTTCGGGCGGCTCGACGCGCTCGTCAACAATGCCGGGACGGCGGTCTTCAAGCCGCTGCTCGAGACCACGCATCAGGAATGGCAGCGCGTGCTCGACGTCAACCTGACCGGGCCGTTCCTGACGACCCAGGCAGCCGCTCCGGCGATGGCCGACAATGGCGGTGGCGCCGTCGTCAACATCACCTCGATCTCGGGCCTGCGGGCATCGACGCTGCGCGTTGCCTACGGCACCAGCAAGGCGGCGCTCGCCCATCTCACCAAGCAGCAAGCGGCCGAGCTCGCCGGACTCGGCATTCGGGTCAATGCGGTCGCTCCCGGTCCGGTCGAGACCGCCATGGCCAAGGCGGTGCACTCGCCGGAGATCCGCGCCGACTATCACGATGCGATCCCGCTCGCCCGCTACGGGCTGGAGGAGGAACTCGCCGAGGCGATCTTCTTCCTGTGCAGCGACAAGGCGAGCTACATCACCGGCCAGGTGCTCGCCGTGGATGGCGGCTTCGACGCGGTCGGCATCGGCCTGCCGACCCTGCGCGGCCAGCGCCGCAATCGCTGAGCGTAAATAAGCGGGGTCGTTCCGGACAAGCAGCGAAGCTGCGCAGATCCGGGACCCATGCCTGAGCCTTCATCGATGGTGCTCAGGCATGGGTCCCGGATCTGCCTTCGGTCGCCCGGGACGACGCGCGCGCTGATCGGCGAGAGAAAAGTCCGGCAGGGGGTCGGCAGGTCAAAAAGCGCGACAACATTCCCCTTGCACCGGCCCGCATTCGGCGCGAACCTTTCTCCCGACATCCCTCTTCGACGGCCGCCCGACCCTGTCGGGCCCGAGCGACCGCCGCCTCACCGGCGTGGGCGCTTTCCGTTCCCGCCGGTCTTCCGCCGCCGGGAGCGAGGCCCGCAGCCTTGGCGTCCCCATGCGGCCAGAACCGAAGGAGGACGATATGGCTGCGATTTCCGCCAATGGAGGAAGCCCGTCCGGCGTCAGAGGCAAGGGGCCACGATGCGTCGCCATCGTCGGTCCCTTCCAGAGCGGCAAGACAAGCCTGTTCGAGAGCATATTGGAGCGCTGCGGCGCCGTTTCGCGCGCCGGATCGGTCAAGACACGCAACAGTGTCGGCGACGCCTCGGCCGAGGCCCGCGCCCATCAGATGAGCACCGAGCCGAATGTCGCCACCGTCAGCTTTCTCGGCGAGCGCTTCACCTTCATCGACTGTCCCGGCTCGGTCGAATTCCTGCACGAGATGCGCCATGTCCTGACGGCGGTCGATGCCGCGGTCGTGGTCTGCGAGGCCGATGACCGCAAGGCTCCCGCGCTGGAACTGGTGCTGCGCGAGCTCGAGGAAGCCGACATTCCGCGCTTCCTCTTCCTCAACAAGATCGACACGGCGACGCGCCGGGTGCGCGAGACGCTCGCGCTGCTGCAGCGCGCCTCGCGCACGCCGCTACTGCTCCGGCAGATCCCGATCTGGCGCAACGGCATCGCGGTCGGCTTCATCGACCTCGCTCTGGAACGCGCCTTCGTCTATCGCGAGCATGCGCCGAGCGAGGTGGTGCCGCTTGCCGCCGAGGAGGTCGAGCGCGAGCGCGACGCCCGCTTCTCGATGCTCGAGAAGCTCGCCGACTACGACGATACCCTGATGGAGGATCTGCTCGGCGATATCGAGCCGCCGCGCGACCTGATCTTCGACGATCTCGCCCGCGAACTCAGGGAGCGGCACGTCGTGCCGGTGCTGATCGGCGCGGCCGAGCGCGGCAACGGCGTGACGCGCTTGCTCAAGGCGCTGCGCCACGAGGCACCGGGGCTCGACGCGACCCGCGGCCGCATCGGCGTCGTCGACAGCGGCGCGCCGCTCGGGCTGGTGATGAAGACCTGGCATTCCGGCCAGGGCGGCAAGCTCTCGCTCGCCCGGGTGCTGCGCGGCCGGCTCTCCGAGGGCGACACGGTGACGTCCTCGGCCGGCATCGAGGCGCGGATCGGCGGCGTGCTCGAATTGAAGGGGCCAGAGCAGTTGCGCCAGCCGGTCGCCGAGGAGGGCGAGGTCGCGGCGTTCTCGCGGCTGGAGGGCGTGCGCACCGGCGATGCGATCGCAGCGGGCAAGGTCAGGCCGGACGCGATCAGCGCGGTCGTGCCGCCCGAGCCGGTGCATGCGCTGGCGGTGACCGTGAAGGAGCGCAAGGACGATGTCCGGCTGGCGGCGGCGCTGGCCCGGCTGATCGAGGAGGATACCGGGCTCAGCCTGCAGCATCTCTCCGAGTTCAGCGAGATGCGGTTGTCGGGGCAGGGCGAGATGCATCTGCGCGTCGCGCTGGAGCGGCTCTCCGGCCGCTATGGCGTCGCGGTCGAGAGTGCGGCGACCGAGATCGGCTACCGCGAGAGCATTCGCGGCAAGGCGAGCGCCCGCGGCCGGCACCGCAAGCAGAGCGGCGGCCATGGTCAGTTCGGCGATGTCGTGCTGGAGATCGCGCCGCTCCCGCGCGGCGAGGGCATCCGCTTCGTCGACAAGATCACCGGCGGCGTCGTGCCACGCCAGTACATCTCCTCGGTCGAGGCGGGCGTGCGCGATTTCTGCCAGCGCGGGCCGCTCGGCTTTCCGCTGGTCGACATCGAGGTGACCCTGACCGACGGCTCCTATCATACCGTCGATTCCTCGGACATGGCCTTCCGGCAGGCGGCGCGGATCGCGATGAGCGAGGCCTGTCCGCAGGCGAAGCCGGTGCTGCTGGAGCCGATTCTCGCGGTCGAGATCGTGATTCCCTCGGACGCGATGTCGCGTGCCTCGGCGCTGGTCTCGGCCCGACGCGGCCAGATCCTCGGCTATGATGCGCGGCCTGGCTGGCGGGGCTGGGACCAGATCAATGCCCAGGTGCCCGAGGCGGAGATGGGCGGGCTGATCGTCGAGCTGCGCTCGGCGACTTCCGGGGTCGGCTCGTTCAGCGCCCGCTTCGATCATCTCTCCGAACTCGCCGGCAAGCCGGCGGACGCCGTCGTGGCGGCGCAGGCGATGGCCCAGGCACGATAACCGGGTTGCGACGGATAGGTTCATATGTAAACTTTTTTGTGCGGAAGCGCGGCGGGTGCTTGCACCCGCCGCGAGCATTTCGCACTGTAGTGCAAGCCATGAGACGAGACGGGCTTTCGCCGGGCGAGGTGTCCAGGCGGATCGTCTCCGGCGAGCTTCGACGGCCCGGCAACAGGGCGCGAGGCGCTAAGGGAGGACGACGATGAACGCGATGACCGCCGCGGACACCACTCCGGACCCGCGGCCCTGGCTGGCCCATTATCCGGCCGCCGTACCTGCAGAGATCGATCCGGCCGCGCCCGGAACCCTGGCGGAGCTGATCCGCTCGGCCTGCGAGCTCTACGCGCAGCGCAATGCCTTCGAGAGCTTCGGCAAGAACCTGACCTATGCCGAGATCGGCCGTGCGGCGCGGGCCTTCTGCGCCTGGCTGCAGGCGCAGGGCTTCCAGAAGGGCGACCGCATCGCCCTGATGATGCCGAACATCCTGGCCTATCCGGCAACCATCTTCGGCGCGCTGCTCGGCGGCTACACCGTCGTCAACGTCAACCCGCTCTACACGGCGCGCGAACTGACGCATCAGCTGACCGATTCAGGCGCCCGCGCGCTGGTGGTGATCGAGAACTTCGCCCATGTCGTCGAGGAGGCGCGGCCGAACCTGAAGCTCGACGCCATCGTCGTCGCGACGGCCGGCGACCTGATGGGCTTCAAGGGCAGCATCGTCAATTTCGTCGCCCGCAAGATCAAGAAGGTGGTGAAGCCCTTCACCCTGCCGGGCTCGTTCCAGCTCAAGGCTATCCTGGCGGGTCCCGCCACCATGGCGCCGGTCACCGTGGTGCCCGACGACATCGCCTTCCTACAATACACTGGCGGCACGACCGGCGTCGCCAAGGGCGCGATGCTGACCCATCGCAATGTCGCCGCCAATGTCGAGCAGGCGCGGCTCTGGCTGGGCTGGGCGGTCGAGCCGCCGCTCGGGCGCAGCGACTACCAGCACGTCATGGTCACGGCGCTGCCGCTCTACCACATTTTCGCGCTGACCTGCTGCTGCATGTTCATGCTCAGGATCGGCGCTAAGGGGCTGCTGATCGCCAATCCGCGCGACATAGCCGGCTTCGTCAAGACGCTGAAATCGAGCCGCTTCACGCTCTTCTCCGGGGTGAATACGCTTTACAACGCGCTCGGCAACCATCCTGACATCGGCCAGGTCGACTTCTCGGAGCTGCGCTTCTCCGTCGCCGGCGGCATGGCGACCCAGGCGATCGTCGCCAAGCGCTGGCGTGAGGTGACCGGCAAGCCGATCATCGAGGGCTACGGGCTGTCCGAGACTTCGCCGATGGCCTCGGTCAATCGCCCTGACATCAACGAGTTTACCGGCACGATCGGCTTCCCGCTGCCATCGACCGACATTGCGATCCGTGACGCCGACGGCAACGAGACTCCGCTGGGCGAGCCTGGCGAGATCTGCATCCGCGGACCGCAGGTGATGGCGGGCTACTGGAAGCGGCCGGACGAGACCGCCAAGGTGATGACGCCGGACGGTTTCTTCCGCTCGGGCGATATCGGCATCATGCTGCCCGACGGACAGGTCAAGATCGTGGACCGGATGAAGGACATGATCCTGGTCTCCGGCTTCAACGTCTATCCCAACGAGGTCGAGGACGTGCTCGCTGCCCATCCCGGCGTGCTCGAGGCGGCGGTGATCGGCCTGCCCGACGAGCATTCCGGCGAGGCCGTCGCGGCATTCGTGGTGAAGAAGGATCCGGCGCTGACAGCCGACGCCCTGCGCGCCTTCTGCAAGGACAGCCTGACCGGCTACAAGGTGCCGAGGCAGATCATCTTCCGCGATACCCTGCCGAAGACCAATGTCGGCAAGGTGCTGCGCCGGGCCTTGCGCGAGGAAGTCGCCGCGAGCGCAGCCAGCGCGACGAAAGGCTGAGGCGAGGTGCCTCAGCCCTGAGCGCCGCTCATTCCGGCGCGTGGATCGTCGCCCGCAGCGCCTTGAGCTGCGCCAGCGAGGAGGCGAGTCCGGCCTTGTCAGTGACGCAGATCAGGGCGGTGCGTCCCTTCGGCGTCTCCAGGGTCGAGGTGAACATACGGACGTTCTCGGCATTGGGGCCGGTCTTCGGCGTTACGACCAGCTCGATGCCGTTGAAGCCCTGATGCTCGAAGAGCTTGAGGTCGGAGACAGTGCCGATCGTCTCGAACATGTCGCGATAGAGCTGCTGCCATTCCGGCTTGGCCATCTGCGCGTTGATGATCTCACGGTTGAGCTGGGCGTTCTGGGCAGCGGGCTTGAAGCCGAGCGTGCAGAGCCGGCCATCGGCGTTGGCCGCCTTGGGCGTTCCGGTGGTCGAATCGATGTCGATGGTCACGTCGAATTGCGGATGCGGCCTGCCGGCCTTGCCGACGAAAGGCTTCGGCGGCGAGACGGACAGGTTCGTGGCCGGGTCGCCATAGGACTGGGCGCCGGCCGCGGTGCAGGCAAAGGCGAGCGGCAGCGCGGCGAGGAGGGCGGTCTTGCGGAAGCGATGGATCATGGCGTGAGGCTTAGGTCCAGATTGCGACATGGGCGAGACGTCTGCGCTATACGGCGTTGCATGACGGGGAAGCGGGCGGCGCGTCAAGCCGCGAGCAGCGCCTTGTCGCCGCAGGAACGGGGCGTGACCTCGACGATCTGCCCGGCCGGGACGCTGTGCCCGAAGCGGACAAGGGTGAAATCCTCGGCCCGGCCGCTATCGCCGCGCTCGGTCAGTATGGCGAGCTTGCGGCCGATCCGGGCCTTGAGGTGACGCTGATGGGCCGACTGCGCCGCCTCGCGCAGGCGCTGGGCCCGCTCGCGCACGATCTCGCCGGGAAGCTGCGGCATGCGCGCCGCCGGCGTGCCCGGTCGGGCCGAGAACGGGAAGCTGTGGACATAGGAAAGGCCGCAGTCCTCGATCAAAGCGAGGGTGCGGGAGAACATCGCCTCGTCCTCGGTCGGGAAGCCGGCGATCAGGTCCGCGCCGAAGACGATGTCCGGCCGCAAGGCCCGCACCTCCGCGCAGAAGCGCACGGCATCGGCCCGGCCATGGCGGCGTTTCATGCGCTTCAGGATGAGGTCGTCGCCCGATTGCAGGGAGAGATGGAGATGCGGCATCAGTCGCGGCTCGGAGGCGATCAGATCGCGCAGCTCGTCGTCGATCTCGACGGCGTCGAGCGAGGAGAGGCGCAGGCGGGGCAGGTCGGGGAGTGCCGCCAGCAGGGCGCGGACGAGGCTGCCGAGCGAAGGAGCGTCAGCCCGTTCGCGGCCATAGCTGGTCAAATCGACGCCTGTCAGCACGATCTCGCGGGCGCCTTCGGTGACAAGTGCCTGCCCCTGCGCGATCACGTCCTCGACGGCGGAGGAGCGGGC
Organism: Allobosea rubneri; assembly: GCF_032464875.1. Taxonomy (NCBI): domain Bacteria; kingdom Pseudomonadati; phylum Pseudomonadota; class Alphaproteobacteria; order Hyphomicrobiales; family Alloboseaceae; genus Allobosea; species Allobosea rubneri. Next base: position 1,748 of record NZ_JAWDID010000003.1, on the reverse strand, counting down.
ATTGCCGCGGCCGAGCGGGATGACGCAGAAGGTGCAGCGATGGTCGCAGCCGTTCTGGACCTGCAGGAAGCCGCGGGTGTGATTGGCGAGGGCGCGGGTGCGTTGAGGTGCGGCGCCGCGCGCCAGCATGATGTCGCCGACCTGCAGCTTGTCCTCCGCCGGGCGGTCGCCACCGCCGCGCAGGCTGTTGGAAGCGGCGAGCCGGCGCCAGTTCTTCGCTTCCAGCTTCTCGGCATTGCCGAGCACCGCAGCGACTTCGGGCATGGTCGCGAAGCGGCCTGGCTCGATCTGCGCCGCGCAGCCTGAGACGATCACCGGCCGTTCGGGCCGTTCGCGCCGGAGCCGGCGGATCGCCTGGCTGGCCTGGCGGACTGCCTCGGCGGTGACGGCGCAGCTGTTGACAATAGCGATGTCGCGCAGGCCCGCCGCCTCGGCCTGCGCCTGCATCGCCTCGCTCTCGACGAGGTTGAGGCGGCAGCCGAAGGTGAGGGTTTCGACCGGCATCTCAGGCCGCGGCGAAGAGCGCCGGCTCCAGCACGCCTTCGCGCTCCAGCTCGACCGGGCCGGTCATCAGGACATGGCCGTCGCTCTCGCGCCATTCGATGACGAGATCGCCGCCGGGCAGGCTGACGGTGGCCTTGCGGTCGCTGAACTCGCGCCGGACGGCGGCGACCAGCGCCGCGCAGGCGCCGGAGCCGCAGGCGCGGGTGATGCCGGCGCCGCGTTCCCAGACGCGCAGCACGATATGGTCGGGCGCCTTGACCGCGGCTAGGCTGATATTGGCACGGTCGGGAAAGATCGGATGGTTCTCGAGCAACGGGCCGATCTGCTCGAGATTGAAGCGATAGGGATCGTCGACGAAGAAGACGGCGTGCGGATTGCCCATGCTGACGGCGCCCGGCGTGTGCAGGACCGGGGCGTCGATCGGGCCGATCTGCAATTCGAAGCCGCTGGTGTCGTGGAAGGGCTCGGCGAGCGGGATCTCGTCCCAGGCGAGACGCGGCTTGCCCATGTCGACGGTAAAGACGAGGTCGGAGAGGCGCCTGGCTGGCAGCAGGCCGCCCTTGGTCTCGAGCGTGAGCGTCTTTCTCGCCGGATCGCCCATCTCGGGGTCGGCCATCATCGCCCAGGCCACGCAGCGCGTGCCGTTGCCGCAGGCACCGGCCTCGGAGCCGTCGGTGTTGTAGATGCGGACGAAGGCGTCGGTTCCCGGCGTCCTGGGATCGTGCAGGACCATCAACTGGTCGAAATGCATGCCCGGCGCGGCGGCGATGGCACGCGCCTCCGCTTCCGATGCGACTGACTTGGTGCCGCGCAGGTCGAGCACGGTGATCTCGTTGCCGAGGCCGTTCATTCTGAGGAACCGGCGATGCGCGAGAGCGTTCATATCGTCACATGTCCATGATGATGCGGCTCTATGACTGAGACGCCGAAAAAACGCCACCCTGTGAGGCTCTTGTCTGCGCATGCGAACAGCGTAGCTTGCGGCGCAACGACGCGATTCGGTCGTGTCAGGTCGGGACTATCGGGATGCGACACTCCAACCTGTGCATGATCGCCCTGGCGGCCGGCCTTGCGGTTCCCGTAGCCGCGTCGGCCCAGACCAGGGTCGCGCCCCCGGCGAGCGTCGAAAGCGCGCCGCTCGCACCCCCGGCAGGCCAGGCGACCACGGGTCAGGCGACGCCCGTGCAGAGCGCGCCGTCGACACAGGCGCTGCCGGGGCAGGCGCCGACCGGCCAGGCCCAGGC